>CAQVQZ010000227.1 GCA_948902155.1 uncultured Oscillibacter sp. | reverse complement strand
ATGCTGTCCGGCATTACAATCATCGGTTATATCAACGATCAAAGCGGGAACCTGGCGTTCTTCCACTGTTTTACGGACCAGACTTCGCCTGTCATGCAGATTGCACGGGACAGCGAGGACACCTATAAGAAGGTCGCTGTCAACGGAATCTCCGCCGACCTATACTTGGACGCGGAAGAGGGAGAGAGTAATATCCTTGTTTGGGTGGACGAAGTGAATCGGCTTGCGTTCAGTATTTCCGGCGCGTTTGGAGAGGAGGAGCTGCTCAGGATGGCGGAGAGCGTGGGGACCGTCCCCCGGAATGTGATCTTCCGCCCGTCCCGGCTGCCGGAGGGGTACTATGAGACGTCCGCCGAGGACTACCCGGTCGAGGAGGATCAAGTCCCCGAGGGGCTGAACGCCGGAAAGAGCGTCCTGACCTATGAGGACGGGAGAGGAGGGGCGCTGACCATCACCTATGCCCAAGAATTTGAAGTCACCGGCCTGCGCCCGGACACCTGCGAGGCGGACGGGGTTTCCGTACTGGTTGGAGAGGACCAAGGGTTTTGGTTCCCGGGTCAGGAGGGGACCCATCATCTGGTCTGGGCGGATGGAGAGAGCGGCGTATTTTTCTGGATTTCCGGCCCCTTTACCGGAGAGGAGCTGATTCAGATTGGGGAAAGCCTGGAGAAACGGGAGGAGCCGCCGCCCTTGGCTTGCATGGGTCCCCGCCGGGCATCAGGGGCTGGAACGCATTGAGACGCGGGAACAGGGCCATATATCAAAATGACGAGGGATGCATTACCTTACGCTATTTCCGCGGCTCGGAGGCCATGCTCCCGCATGTGGTCCCGTCAAATGGCAAAGAGCATCGAGGCGGCAGCGCCCTCTCCCAAAATCCGGCGGCCCAGCTGGCTTCCCATGGGGGATCGCTGCGCAGGAGGCTCCGGCGGCGGCATGAAATCGGAAGACATGCAGCAGGAAACACCCTCCCTCTTTTGGAATTCGTTGCGCGGAATAGAGAAATCTTGTTTAGGAGGAACTCAACATGAGACGCTTACAAAAAATCAAGGCCCTTTGCGCCCTGGCGCTGTGCCTGCTGCTGGCCGCCTGCGGCGGCGGCGGACCTAAGCAGGAGGCGGCGGATTCGGCGGAGGAGGCCACGGTCCATTTCCTCACAAACCTGCAGAACGGGGAGTTCGAGCAGGCGAGGACTTACCTGGAGGAAGAGAATCCCCTTCTGACCGTCTTCCCCGCGGCGGAGGGGGAAGACGCCCCGGAGCTGGACGCCGTGTACCGGCAGTTCCGGGAGAAGATGACCGGCCTGACCTTCCGCGTGGGGGACGAGGGAGCCGTGGGAAACAGCATGGTGTACATCACCGCCGCCCAGTATGATTTCCGCTCCGCCATCAACGAGGCCATGCTGGCGGCCATGGAGACCCAGTGCCGGGAGGGCGGGACCGCCTTCGCGGACTACGCCGGATGGATGAGCCAGGGCATTGCCGGCGCGGCCATGGGGGAAGAGGAGACCGTCCGGGCCATGGCGACGGATAAAAACGGCGGCTATATCATCGACCACCGGGGGTACACGGACCACGACTTTATGAACCTGTTCACCGGCGGCTTCTACGACTACGCGGATTTCCAGATGGCGGTCTGCACCAATACCATAGACAATGTGGAGCATACCTACTACTTTGCCGCTTTAGGCGATGAGATGATCGCCTGCGTTGAGGAAGTGTCGGAGGCCAATGACGGAGAACTGGACGACGAAACGATCGCCGGGCTGAATGAGTTCTATGCCCAGGCGGCACAGCAGACGCCCGGCATGTACATGGGCGTTACCAAGGACGGAGACCGGGTGGTCACCCATATGGGCATCGACTTCCAGACGGCGGACCAGAACGCCCTGGTGAACTCCGGCATGGTCAGCGGCAGCTACCAGGGCAACATGGCGGACGGGAAACTCAGCCTCTCGGCTACGATCCGCGAGTTTGAAGAATCGGGCATGACCAGCTCCGTCACGCCGGTCTATAGCCGGCACAGTTGAAATGATTTCTCCCCACGCCCCTCTTGCAATTTCCTTCCTTATCGCCTATAATAAGAGAAAGCCGTTATAGGCAATAATGCCTATATAGGGGGAGCGCAGAACCAAGCACCAAACGACAGGAGGAACGACTGGCATGAAAAAGAAGCATCCGATTCTGGGCGTCATCTGCCTGGCAATTCTGATCTGCGGCGGAATCTTTACCTTCCGGGCCGGAGGGGCCAAGGCGGAGATGACCATTGGCGAAAAGACCTATGAGATGCGGACCATGACCGTGCGGGAGTTCATGGGGGACGGCTATCTCCTCGCCACCATGTCCACGGAGGGGAATTCCGTCTATACATATAACTATAGCGGCGCAGTGATGGAGGCCAAGACCTATTACAATACGGCGGTGCCCTTCAAGCCCAAGGACGGCGCGGGCGCGCCGCTCTCCTGCTGGCTCTACAATCCCACCTCCGAGCAGGTGGAGATTCGGGAGGGGAAGATCTGCGCCATCTCCTGCAAGGTGACTGAGATGCGGGAATGCGGGCTCCCGGTCTCCATTGCCGGACTGGAGCTGGACAGTCAGAGCAGGGAAGAAATACAAGCCTATATGGACGGGGCGCTGAAGGGCTATCGGTTCAGCGAGAATGAAGACGTCAACGCCGTCTCCTACACCAAGGGGCAGGTGTCCTATACCTTCTCCTTCACCGAGGAGGACGTGCTGAAAAACGCCATTGCCCGGAACAGCGTGTGACGGCCATGGACAGAAACGAATTTTTCAGGCCCCTGGCGGAGTTGGCGGACCAGGGGCGGTGGGACGACGCCTACGCCTGGTTCCGGGAGCATCAGGAGCAGTTCTCCTGCCGGGAGCGGCGGCTGGTCCGGGAGGCCCTGGCGGCCCGGCTGTCGGCCTCCCGGCTCTGGCGGGCCCCGGCTCTGCTGGCGGCGGTGACGCTGCTGTTCCAATTGGCCTCCGGCGGCATCTTTGAAAACCAGCTCCAGGACCTGTTTTCCTTCCTGGGACGGTCCTTCCGGCCCTATATGTACGTTGCCTCCGTGGTCCCCCTGCTCTTCAATCTGGCGTTGGACGCGCTGCTGGCCGTCCAGTGCTATGAGCGGCTGGTGCTGACCTATCGCCTGTTCGGCCGCCGCCCACCCTGGGCCCGGGCCTGGGGCGCCTGGGCTTTGGCTCTGGCGCTGGCCCTCTGGTCGGCGTGTTCCCTGGTCCCCTATGCCCGGGACCTGCCGCTGGTCCTGGAGGGGAAGTGGTCTACCGGCATCGTCACATTGGAGATGGAGGAGGACACCGCCTGGAATAACGCCATGGCCCAGCTGGGCCGGGAGACCCGGGAGGGCTACGACCCCATTCCCTGGTACTCCAATCCCC
>CAQVQZ010000226.1:3092-3407 GCA_948902155.1 uncultured Oscillibacter sp. | reverse complement strand
CCATCCGCATCACGTCGGCCACGGTGCCGATGGCGGCCAGGGTGCAGTAGCGGGCAAAAAGAGCGTCCTCCCGGTTCTCGCCCCCCAGGGCCATCACCAGCTTCAGCGCCACGCCGCAGCCCGCCAGGAACTTAAAGGGATATGGGCAGTCCGGCCGGTGGGGGTCCACCACCGCCGCGGCGTCCGGCAGGTTCTCCTTGCACTCGTGGTGATCCGTCACCACCACGTCCATGCCCAGGGAGGCGGCAAAGTCCACCTCTTCATTTCCGGTGATTCCGCAGTCCACGGTGATCATCAGCGTGGCCCCCTGGTCCC
>CAQVQZ010000226.1:0-3082 GCA_948902155.1 uncultured Oscillibacter sp. | reverse complement strand
CGCGGGCTTGGAGAGGCCGTAGCCGTCCTCAATCCGCCGGGGGATATAGCGCAGGCACTTCGCCCCGCAGCTTTTCAGGTAGTCCAGCAGCAAAACGGTGGAGGTAATGCCGTCCACGTCATAGTCTCCGAAGACGGCAATGGTCTCCCCCTCTCCAATGGCCCGCTGAATACGGGCCACGGCCTTATCCATGTCCTTCATCAGCATGGGCGAGAGGGTCAGCTTCCGGTCCCGGTCCAGAAACTCCGCCGCCTTCTCCGGGGAGGCAATGCCCCTGGCGGCCAGGACCAGCGCCATCAGGTAGGGATAGCCCGCCTCCCGCAGCAGGGTCACCTCCCCCTCTCCGGGGACGCCGATGTTCCATTTTTTGTATTTCACAGGAGCGCCCCCCCTTCGGACTGCCGGGCAGGCAGAATGTAACTTGTATATTATAGCAGAAAATGCTTGGCAGGTAAAGGGAAATTCTCTTGATTTCCCTATATTTTTGCCCTATGGGCCTTTCCCGGGAAGGTCCCCTCCCGCCGAAAAAGTATTTTCTCCCGCCGGAGCAAGTTTTTTGGGCCCTCAAAAAGTTTCCAAAAGCCTTCGATTGAAACGGAAAGGAACCCTTCCCGGGTTCCGTCGGTAGCGCTCTTCCGGTCTTTTCCCCGGCCTCCCGCCCCTTTTCCCGCGGGCCCCGCCGCAAATCGGGCTTGCAGTTTCCGCCTGTTTGTGGGATAATGATGGTAATACGCTTTGGGCCTTGTTTGAAAAACGACGGACGCCGGAACGGGCGGCTTCCCTGCCGGGCAGGGCGGTTTTTCCCGAAAACCGGGTCGGATTCCACGAAAAACCGGCAAAAGTCCCGCGGAAAAGGTGCTCCGGCCCGCCGTTTTCATGCTTTTGGACAGGGCTCCATAAACCCGGCGCCGCCCCCTTCCCCGGAAAGGAACGGTTTTGCCGAAAAAAAGGAGTTGGGAACACGTGGCCCCACAAAAGATCGCCCTGCTGACGGATTCCTGCGCAGATTTATCCCCGAAGCTGGCGGCGGAAAACCGCATCTACACCGTCCCGCTGCGCATCCTCTGCGCCGACGGGGAATACGCCGACGGTGTGGACATTCACAACACCGACATATACCGCCGCCTCAAGGCGGGGGAACTGCCCCAGACCTCCCTGCCCTCGGCAGAGAACGTGGGCGCCGTGCTGGAGGAAATCAGGGACGCAGGCTATGACGGCGTTCTTGCCGTCATGCTCTCCAGCGGCCTGTCCGGCACATACAACCTGGTCCGCCTCATCGCCGAGGAGAGCGGGGACCGCTTCCCCATCCGGGTCTTTGACTCCGTCAGCGGCTCCCTGGGACAGGGGCTGACGGTGCTCCAGCTGGCGGAGGATCTCCGCGGCGGCATGGACTGGGACACGCTGGTGGAGCGCCGGGCGCCCCAGCTTATCGCCCATACCTATCCCTTCTTCTCCGTGGACACCCTGGAATACCTGATGAAGGGCGGGCGCATCGGCAAGGTCACCGCCACGGCGGGGACTCTGCTCCAAATCAAGCCCATCATCACCTTCGCCCCCGACGGGCAGCTCCAGTCCATCGCCAAGGTCCGGGGCCGGAACCAGGTCATCGACAAGCTGGTGTCCATGACCGTGGACCGCTGCGGCGGGCACAAAAAATACAACCTGGCCGTGGCCAACGGCGGCGCCGCCGCCGAGATGGAAATCGTCCGCCGAAAGCTCACCGCCGCCCTGCCGGATTACGACCACCTCTGGGACGGCGAAATCGACGGGACCCTCAGCGTCTACATCGGCGACGGCGTCCTGGGCGCGGCGGTGCAGGTGCTCGACTAACGTTTCTTGAAAGAAACGTTAGTCCTTGTTTGAAAAAAATCAAAACGCCCAATCAGCGGATCTTTTTCCGCCACTCTGCGTTATAGTCAACGCAGTTGAAAAGAAGCATACACTTCTTTTCAACCGGCGGGCCATTGGCCCGCCGGGGCGCAAAGCGCCTGTGCGTTTCCTATGAAGGCAAGCACCGTGAGCCGCTCACGCGGCTTACGGCGCTGTAAAACAGCGCCGTATGGAAACGAATCCTTTGGACTCTTTTCAACTGTGCTGCCTATAAATTTTCTTGCCGGGCGACAGCCCGCCTGCGAAAATTTGCCTTGATTGGCACAAAAATCGCTCGTCGTTGGGCATTCTGCCTATTTTTAAACAAGGCCTGGCAAAAGAACTTCAACGCGCCCTGCGGCCCGGCATTTATCCGGACCGCAGCAGCGGCAGCGCGGTCTGTACCAATAGTAAACACAACGGCCCCCGGCGTTTTCGATACGCCGGAGGCCGCTTGTTCTTTTATCTGCGGCCACCGCCGCCGCGCATCCCGCCGCCACGGCCCGCGCCGCCCCCGAAGGAGCCGCCGCCAAAGCCGCCGGAGCGCCCGCCGCCGAAGCCGCCTCTCCCGGCGCCGCCGAAAGAGCTCCCTCCAAAGCCGCCGGGACGTCCGCCGCGGCCCGCGCCGCCCCCGAAGGAACCCCCGCCGAAACCGCCGCCGAAGCTGCCCGGGCCAAAGCCCCCGGACCTGGGACCGCCGGGCCGGGGACCACGGCCCGCGCCGCCCCCGAAAGAGCCGCCCCCAAAGCCGCCCGGCCCTCTGGGGGGCTTTCTGGGCGGAGGCGGCGGCGGGGGCCGCCGGGGCCTCCGCGGGCGGCCCCAGAAGACGGGATAGTATACCGGCCTGGGGATGCCGATAACCGTGGGGCCGTAATACCGCCGCCGGTAGCTCCGCCAGCGCATCCCATCCAAAATCCCCCAGAGGACAAACAGGAGGATCACCAGCACCGCCAGCCCGGCGGCGATGGCCCCCACGGCCACCGCCGCGCCGGTGGACTGATAGCCGCCGGAGATGGCCTGATAATTCCCCATGGCGGAAGGAGCCGGCGGAGCCGTGGTGACCTTGACGTGGTAAATGCCCTCCAGGCAGTCCACCAGACTGCGGAAGGTATAGCGCACCCCGTCGTCGTACCGCTTGGAGGCGAAGTAGCTCTCCAGCATATCGTACAGGGTATTTTCCAGGTCCGTCTGCTGGCCGGAGCCGAACCCGCTG
>CAQVQZ010000225.1 GCA_948902155.1 uncultured Oscillibacter sp. | reverse complement strand
GCCCGCTGCTTTACCGGCTCCATCAGCTCCCGTTCCTTTTCAACGGCCTCTTCCAGGGAGTCGGCCTCCTTTTCCAGGGGATGGCGGCGGCGGGTTTCCTTATAGCGTTTGATAAGGGTTTCCGGAGACGCCTCCAGAAACAGCAGCCGGCAGACGCCTTCCATGCCCTTCAGCTTATCCAAAACGTCGAAGAGCTCGGAAAAGGACTCCGCCGTCCGCACGTCGTACACCAGGGCCACCCTGGCGTAGCGTCCGCCGCCTCCGGCGCAGAACTCCGCAAATTTCAGAATCATGGCGGCGGGCATATTGTCCACAATGTAAAAACCGCTGTCCTCCAAAAAGGACGCCGTCTTGCTCTTCCCTCCGCCGGAAAGGCCCGAGATAATCAAAATTTCCATCGGAATCAAGCTCCCCCTCTGCATAAAACGCGGCTCTCCCCCTCCGCCGGATTTCCCGAATCGGCTCCGCAGGCGGGGAACCGCCCCTTCTCCCGCCGGACGCCCCATGCTTCCGGAGCGGGAAGCCTCCCGTCTCCGGACGGCCTGTGGATTTTCAGGAAACGCCGGCAGGGTCAGCGCACAAATTTGACCTCCGGTTCCAGCTGAACGCCGGTCTGTTGCAAAACGGTTTCCTGAACCTGGCGGATCAGCTCCTTGACGTCGGCGCAGGTCGCGCCGCCCAGATTGACGATAAAGCCCGCGTGCTTCTCCGACACCTGGGCTCTCCCCACCGTCCGGCCCTTCAGGCCGCACTGGTCGATCAGCGTCCCGGCAAAGCGGCCCTCGGGGCGCTTGAAGGTGCTGCCCGCGCTGGGCAGATCCAGGGGCTGGCTGGCTCTCCGGCGGGCCATCAGGTCCCGCATGGTCCGCTGGATGCTTTCCGGATCGCCGGGCTTTAAACGGAACTCCCCGTACAGGACCGCCGTTTCCGGGTGGTCTGAGAAGAAGCTCCTCCGGTAACCGAAGTTCAGCTCCCCTCCGGAGAGATAGCGCAAACCCTCCTCCGGAAACAGCGCCGACGCGCCCACAACGACCTGCGCCATCTCCCCGCCGTAAGCCCCGGCGTTCATATAAAGCCCGCCGCCCACCGTGCCGGGGATGCCCTGGGCAAATTCCAGCCCCGTCAGGCCATGCCTGCAGGCGAAGTCCGCCAGCCGGGCCAGGGAGACGCCCGCCGCCGCCACAACGCTTCCGGAGCTCTCTCGGAGCTCCAGGTCCTTCATGCGGCCGGTGGCAATCACCAGCCGGTCCAGCCCCTCGTCCGGGACCAGCAGGTTGGACCCGCCGCCCACCAGCAGGGGCCGCGCCCCCGCGTCCTCCGCCATGGACAGCAGCAGCACCAGCTGTTCGCCCCGTTCCGGGAAGGCCATGCGCCGGGCCGGGCCGCCGATGCGGAACGAGGTGTGCTTTGCCATGGGCTCCTCCTGAAGGAGCGTCAGGTCCGGCAGATAATCCGTTATCTGTTTGTCAAGCCGTGCTGTCCAGTCCATGTGCGGGCCTCCCTGTCGTCAGATTTGATCGGCCGTTTTTCCCGGAGCCCAAAAGGCGCCGGCAGATTCCCCCGGCGGAAAGCCGGGCCGGCACGTATGACCCCGGGCGGGAAAACGGAAGCCGCCCGGCGCCGGGAAGAGCGCTTCCGGCACTTGCGGGCATGCCTCAAAGCACCCGGCCCAGCATCGCCGCGCCGATAATGCCCGCGTCGTTCCCCAGCTCCGCCGTCAGAATCCTGGTGGCCCTGCCGCCGTGACTGGAAAAGCACTCTCGCGCCATAATCTCCCGCAGAGGCTCCAGCAGGAGGCGCTCCGGCGCCCCCGCCACGCCGCCGCCGATGGCCACGGCCTCCGGGCGGAACGCGTTGACAAAATTAATCAGGCCCGCCGCCAGGTATTCCGCATACCGGCGGCAGACGGCCAGGGCGGCCTCGTCCCCGTCCTCCGCCGCCAGGAAGGCCGTCCGGCCCTCCACGCCGTGCTCCGCGGCGATTTTGTGGAGGGCGCTTTCCGGATGGGCTTCCATGGCCCGCTTCGTCTGCTGAATCAATCCCGTGGCGGAGGCGTACCGCTCCCAGCAGCCCCGGCGGCCGCAGTTGCAGGGCTCACCGTCCAGGCAGATCACCATATGTCCCGCCTCGCAGGAGGCCATGCCGCCCCGGAGCCTTCCGTCGACAATCAGGCCCGCCCCCACGCCGGTGCCCAGGGTGACGACGGCAAAGTCCTTCGTCCCCTTTCCCGCTCCGCAGAAAAACTCGCCGACGGCGGCGCAGTCCGCGTCGTTCCCCAGCAGCAGGGGGAGGTCCAGGTGCCGGCGGAACAGCTTCTCCAGGGGGACGTTCTCCATGGGAATGTTGGTGGTATAGAGGATGTCCCCGCCGTCCACCGCCCCCGGCAGGCCCACTCCAACCCATTCAACGCCCTCCCGGAGCACCTTTCCGGACAGGTCCGCCAGGGTCTTTGCAAAGCTCTCCGGGCCCTGGAAGTCCAAGGGGATGCGCTCCGCCGCCAGGATATGGCCCGCCTCGTCCACAAGGCCGGCCTTCAGGTTCGTGCCGCCTACGTCGATGCCGATATACATGCCTCCGTCCTCCCTCTTACATTTTTCCGTCCGCCCGGGCGTCCACCTTCCGGGCCAGCTCCTGCGCCGCGTTGTAGCCGAATTTCCGGTGCCGGTTGTTCATGGCCGCCACCTCCACGATGCTGGCCAGGTTCCGCCCCGGGCGCACCGGAATGGTAACGATGGGCACCTGAATATCCAGGATGTCGATAAAATGGTCCTCAATTCCCAGGCGGTCATAAAACTTGGTGTTGTCCCAGGGCTCAAAATTGACCACCATGTCCAGCTGGGCCTCGTTCTTGATGGCCCGGACGCCGAAAAGCTGCCGCACGTCAATCACGCCGATGCCCCGCAGCTCAATGTAATTGCGGATAACCTCCGGAGCCGTTCCCATCAGCTGGCCGGAAATGCGGCGAAGCTCCACGGCGTCGTCCGCCACCAGGCGGTGGCCCCGCATGATGAGCTCGATGGCCGCCTCGCTCTTGCCCACGCCGGAATCTCCGGTAATCATAACGCCCTCGCCGTAAATATCCAGCAGGACGCCGTGGCGGGTGATGCACGGGGCCAGCACCTTATTTAAATATTCAATGGTCCGGCTGGTAAAGGCCACCGTCACCTCGTTGGTCCGCAGCAAGGTCTTCTGGTGCTCGACGGCGCTCTCGATGCACTCCGGAAAGCAGTCCAGGCTCCGGGCAATGACCAGGGCCGGTATGTCGTAAAGAAAGAGGTCGTCAAAGCATTTGCGGCGCTGGGCGTCGGTAAGCCCCCGAAGATAGGTCACCTCCGCCTTTCCGATGACCTGGAGACGGCAGGGGTCGAAATAATCATAAAAGCTGTGGAACTGGAGGCCGGGCCGGTTCAGGTCCGGCACCGTCAGCAGGG
>CAQVQZ010000224.1 GCA_948902155.1 uncultured Oscillibacter sp. | reverse complement strand
TGTACACTCTTTTTTTACGATTTTCCAAGAAGTTTCAAAAAGTTCACGAATACACGTGGTCTGCGCCATCACCGTCAGGGGCGTTTCCCGGGCCTCCGGCTCCCGCTCCAGCCACGCTTTCACCGCTTCCGGACCGCGGAACACCAGGGGATGGCGGCACCAGCTGGCAATTCCGGCCACTTCCGGGTGCGACGCGTCGCCAATGATAACGGGGGTCCGGCCCTCCTCCTCCGCCCGGGCGGCCAGCGTCTGGATACGGCGGACATTGGGGCAGGTGGCGTCCACGCAGCAGACGCCTCCGGCCTCCAGGGCATCCAAAACCTGCTTCAATTCCCCGTGTGAGCGGATGACCACCGTGTCTCCACGCTGTAAAGCCTTAATGCTTTCTACCTTTTGCACCCCAAGACGTTTTAGTTCCTCTACCACATGGGTATTATGAATCAGATCCCCCAGCATCCAGCATCCGGCGGTTTCCCCGGCGGTCTTCCGGGCCAGCTCCACCGCCCGGCGCACGCCGTAGCAGAATCCGGCGCTCTCCGCGAGAATTACCTGCACAGCGGCCTCCCTCCCACGGCCTGGCCGCCCAGGGCATAGGCGGCCTCCAGAAGGCCGTCGGCAATTTTCTGCATTTCCTCGGAGGTGCCCCGGCGTCCCGTGTAATGGGGCTCATAGGGATCGCCGAAGATGATGCGGGTCCGGCGGAAGAGCCTCTTCTCCCCGTCCACGAAGACGGGCACCAGCACAGCCCCCGTGCGTACGCCGATCATCGCCACGCCAGCCTTGGCATGGGCCGGAAGGCCGTCCGTATAGCCCACGCCGTTGCGGATCGTGGTCCCCTCGGGGAAGATCAGCAGGTTGTCTCCTTCCTTCAGGGCCTGGATGGACTGTTTAACGGCGTTGATGTCGTTGCTGCCCCGGCTGACGGGAAAGGCGCCCACCTTCTTCAAAAGCCAGCCCAAAAGGGGATTTTGGAACAGCTCCTCCTTGGCCATGATATGGAGCCGGTAATTGACGGGCAGCTTCAGCGCCACCAAAATTGGGTCCCAGTTGCTGGCGTGGTTGGGGCAGAGCAGCACGCCGCTCCGGGGCAGCTTTTCCATGCCCTCCACGGAGACGGGATGCAGGACGCCGGCAATAAAGCCCACGAAGTAATAAATGAAGACAAACAGACGGTTGAACGGTTTCATGCTCCCATCCTTTCCTGGATAATGCGCAGCAGGGCCTGCCGGCTCTCCGAAAAACTCATCGTCGAGGTGTCCAGCAGCACGGCGTCCCGGGCCTGCCGCAGGGGCGCGGCGGCGCGGTGCGTGTCTTTCCAGTCCCGGGCCTCGATGTCCCGGAGCACCTCTTCAAAGGGCTGGGGCGTTCCCCGCTCCTCCAGCTCCCGGCAGCGCCGCCGAGCCCGGACCTCCGCAGAGGCGGTCAGAAAAACCTTGACCTCCGCGTCCGGCAGAACCACCGTTCCGATGTCCCGGCCGTCCATAACGACGCTGTTCTTCCGGGCCAGCTCCCGCTGGGTTTCCAGCAAATACCCCCGGACGGCGGGCAGGGCGGACACCACGGAAGCGCAGCGGGAAATCTCGGGCCGGCGGATCGCCTCGCTGACGTCCCGGCCATTGAGCAGCATCCGCTGCTGTCCGGCCTCATCGTACTGAAGCTCCACCCGGAGTCCCGGCAGCGCCGCCGACAGCGCCGCCTCGGCGCCCGGGTCGATGCCGCTTTCGCAGGCATAGAGGCCCACGGTCCGGTAAATAGCGCCGGTATCCACATATAAAAAACCCAATCCGGCGGCGGCGGCGCGGGCCAGGGTGCTTTTTCCCGCGCCGGAAGGGCCGTCGATGGCGACGCGAATGGTGCTCATAAAAAACCTCCCGACTTTCTTTTCCCAAAAACCTGTATCCGCAGCTTCCCAGGGTCTGTTCACCTAAACCAAATGTGCGGATTTCCGAGGAAATTTTTGCCGGATGCAAGGCAAAAATTTTTAACGCCGCAGGCGGCAACATTTCCCGGAAACACGTGCGTTTGGGCTTATGGGAACAGGCCCTAGTCGGCCGACGCTGCGGCTATGCCGGCGGCCCGCCCCGTGGACCAGGCAATCTGCAGATTGAACCCCCCCGTATAAGCGTCCACATCCAGAAGCTCCCCCGCAAAAAACAGCCCCTTTACAAGCTTGGACTCCATGGAATCCGGGCGAACCTCTTTGACCTGAACGCCGCCGGACGTGACGATGGCGTCCGTCACCGGGCAGGGTCCGGCAATCACCACGGGAAAATGCTTCAGCACCTGGAGAAGCCCCCGGCGCTGCTCTTTTGTGAGATCGTGCACCTTCCGGCGGGGATCGATGCCGGAGGCACGGACCATTATCGGAATCAGCTTTTTGGGCAGCAAATCGTCCAGGGCGTTGCAGAAATCGTGATTGCTGTATTTCTCAAAGTCGGACAGAAGCCTCCGGTCCAGGGTCCGGTCCTCCAGCCCGGGCTTCAAATCAATTTCCAAATGATAGGCCCGCTCCCCGAAGCGCCGCATATGGGCGGAGGCGGAGAGTATCAGCGGCCCGCTGACGCCGAAGTGTGTGAACACCAGCTCCCCAAAATCCCCATAGATTTTTCTGCTGTCCTCAAACACCGTCAGGCCCACATTCCGCAGGCTCAGGCCCTGCAGCTCCCGGCCCACGCCAAAGTCCCGCAGGGGCACCAGGGAGCCCCGCAGCGGCGTCACCGTGTGCCCGGCCTCCGCCGCCATGCGGTGCCCCTCTCCGGTAGAGCCGGTGGCGGGATAGGAGACTCCCCCGGTGGCCAGGACCACCCCGCCGGCGGGATAGCGCCCCTGCTCCCCCACAGCGCCCCGGATCCGGCCGTCCGCGATCTCCAGGGATACGGCCCGGTCCCGGACAACGGACACCCGCAGCTTTCTCAGCCGCCGTTCCAAGGCCGCGCTGATATCAAAGGCGCTGTCCGACACGGGAAACACCCGGTTCCCCCGCTCCGTCTTCAAGGGGACGCCCAGGGCCTCAAAAAACGCCATTGCATCCTGGGCATTAAAGCGAGACAAGGCGCTGTAAAGGAATTTTCCGTTACGCGGAATGTTGGCCAGCAGCTCCTCCAGCCCGGTGTTGTTGGTCAGGTTGCAGCGGCCCTTGCCTGTGATGTTCAGCTTTTTCCCCAGCCGCTCGTTGGGTTCCAGCAGCGTGACGGAGGCCCCCCGTTCCGCCGCGGAAACGGCGGCCATCATCCCGGCGGCGCCGCCGCCGATTACCACAATGTGTTTACTCATCGTCCATCTTTCCAAACACGCCGTAAGCGTTCCAAATATCCTCCAGCTCCGCAAAGGTGCTGGAAACGTCGGTTCCCGCCCGGTTGGACAGGGCCACCAAAAGGGCGTTGATCAAGGACAGCGGCGCCACCATGGAATCCACAAAGGAAATCATCTCGCAGGGGGCCAGCAGCGCCG
>CAQVQZ010000223.1 GCA_948902155.1 uncultured Oscillibacter sp. | reverse complement strand
CTCCACTTCTTCGGGGATATGACCCCCATCGCCCCGGAGCTGCGGGCCCTGGCCTGGGAGACGGACGAGATCACGGAGCACCTGAGTAAGGACGACTTCCAGGCCAATGTCTGCCTGAACTACGGCGGGCGGGACGAGATCCTTCGGGCGGTCCGGCGCTTCGCCGCCGACTGCGCCGCCGGGACGAGGAGGCCGGAGGAGCTGGACGAGGCGGTTTTCTCCGGCTATCTGGATTCCCGGGGCATCCCGGACCCGGAGCTCATCATCCGCCCCAGCGGGGAGCTGCGGCTTTCCAACTTCCTGCTCTGGCAGTGCGCCTATGCGGAATTTTACTACACGGATACCCTCTGGCCGGACTTCGACGAGGCGGAGATCGACCGGGCCATCGCGGCCTACCACGCCCGGGACCGCCGCTTTGGCGGCGTGAAGTAGAGAGAAGGGAGGACGCCCTATGAAATCGAGGATTCTGGTGGCCGTGGTGGGCATCCCGGCGCTTCTCTATGTGGTGCTGGCCGCGCCTCCGTTTGTGATGATGGTTGCCTTGATGATTCTGGCGGGCATAGGCGGCGGAGAGCTGCTGCGCTGTACCGGCGGCGGGGAGCGGAGAGACCCGATGGGCGTAAGCGCCCTGCTTCCGCTTTTGACCGTGTCCTGGTACTATCAAAATCCGGAGGCGGTTCCCCTCTTCTGGATACTGTACGGCCTGTTTCTCTGCGTGCTGGCCATTGTCAAGGGAGGAGAAATCAAGTACAGTCTACTCATGTCGGCCATTTTTGGCGGCATTTTCATCGGCTATTCTTTCTCCTCTTTCCTCCGGCTGGAGGCCGGCGGCATTCACCGGGCTTACCTGCTCCTGCCCTTCATTCTGAGCTTCGCCTGTGATACCTTCGCCTTCTTTACCGGGCTCACCCTGGGGAAGCACAAGCTGGCCCCCAAGGTCAGCCCCAAGAAGACGATTGAGGGCTCCGTGGGGGGCCTGGCGGGGAACGTCCTCTGCGGCCTGTTGTTCGTGTGGGTGATGGACCGCTTTTTCGGTGGTTCCCTTATCGGATACGGCCCCATGGCTCTGCTGGCCCTGTTCTGCGGCGCGGTGGCCCAGATTGGGGATCTGAGCTTTTCCCTCATCAAGCGGGAATTTGGGATTAAAGATTACGGCCATCTCTTCCTGGCCCACGGCGGCGTGCTGGACCGCTTTGACAGCGTGCTCTTCGTGGCCCCGGTGATTGAGATTATTTTCAGCTTTCTGTAATAGAATAGAGATGAGACGATGACAAAGACGATATCCATTTTAGGCTCCACAGGCTCCATCGGGCGGCAGACTCTGGACGTGGCGGAGCAGCTGGGGCTGACGGTGGCCGCCATCACCGCCAACAACAATGTAGCGCTGGCGGAGGAACAGGCCCGGAAATTCCAGCCCCGGCAGGTCATCATGACCGACGAGGCGGCGGCGAAGGACCTGAAAATCCGCCTGGCGGACACGAAGACCCGGGTCCACGGCGGCGTCTCCGCCCTCTCCACGGCGGCGACATTGCCGGGGGTGGACACGGTGGTCACCGCCGTGGTGGGCATGGTGGGCCTGAAGCCCACGCTGGCCGCCATCCGGGAGGGCAAGCGCATCGCCCTGGCCAACAAGGAGACGCTGGTCTGCGCCGGGGAGCTGGTGATGGAGGCGGCGGAGCGCTGCGGGGCGGAGATCGTCCCCGTGGACTCGGAGCATTCCGCCATTTTCCAGTGCGTCCAGGGCTGCCTGGACCGGGGGGAGATCCGGCAGGTGATTCTGACCTGCTCCGGCGGGCCCTTCTACGGGCTGAACCGGGATGAGGTGGGGAAGATGACGAAGGCGGACGCGTTGCGGCACCCCAATTGGAAGATGGGCCCCAAGATCACCGTGGACTGCGCCACGCTGATGAACAAGGGCCTGGAGGTCATTGAGGCCATGCGGCTGTACCGCCTGCCCCTGACGCGGGTGAAGGTGGTGATTCACCGCCAGAGCATTGTGCACTCCCTGGTGGAGTTCCGGGACGGGGCCCTGCTGGCCCAGCTGGGTACGCCGGACATGCGGCTGCCCATCCGCTACGCCATGACCTACCCCCAGCGGGCGGAGTCGGCGGCGGAGCCGCTGGATCTGCTCCACTGCCCGCCGCTGACCTTTGCGGAGCCGGACCGGGGGACCTTCCCGTGCCTGCGGCTGGCGGAGGTGGCGGCCGCCAAGGGGGGCACGGCCTGCGCCGTGCTGAACGCCGCCAACGAGGAGGCGGTGCGGCTGTTTCTGGCGGACCGGATCGGTTTCCGGGATATCTTTGACCTCACCGCCAGAGCCATGACGGAGCTGCCCGTTGTGCACAAGCCCAGCCTCCCGGAGATTTTAGAGGCGGACGCGGCCGCCCGGCAAACCGTGCTGAAAAACTTTTCTTGAAAGAGGAGCGCGTTTCCATGAGTTTCATCTATGTTCTGGCGGGCATCTTCATCTTCGGCTTCCTGATCGCCGTCCATGAGCTGGGCCACTTTCTGGCGGCCCGGCTCTGCGGCGTGCGGGTAAACGAGTTTTCCATCGGCATGGGGCCCCTGCTGTGGCACAAGGAGACGGGGGAGACGCGGTATTCCCTGCGGCTCCTGCCCATCGGGGGCTTCTGCGCCCTGGAGGGGGAAGACGGGGACACCGGGGACGAGCGCAGCTTCATCCGCCAGGGCTTCTGGAAAAAGCTCATCATCCTGGCCGCCGGGTCCTTTATGAACCTGCTGGCGGGCGTGGCGGTGATCGCCTGCATTTTTTCTACGGCCAGCGGTTTCTACGTGGACCAGGTGGCGGGCTTTTCCGAGGGCTTCCCCCTGGAGGGGGAGGACGGCTTGATGGTGGGGGACGTCTTCTATAAAATCGACGGCTGGCGGACCTACCTCCGGGGAGACGCGTCGTTATTCCTCCAGTTCAACGACGGGGAGGGCGCCGATATTGAAGTCATCCGGGACGGGGAGAAGGTGGTCTTGAAGGACCTGCCCTTGTATCGGGGAACCTATGACGGCCAGCCGGGGCGCTTCGGCCTGATGGTGGGGGCTGCCCGGGTTCCGGCTGCCTTTTTGACCACGGTGAAGTTCATCGGTTACCAGACCCTGGACTTTGTCCAGCAGGTGTGGTTCAGCCTGATCCAATTGATTCGGGGCAACGTGGGCCTCTCGGAGGTCAGCGGCCCGGTGGGCATCGTTTCCAGCATGACGGAGGTGGGGAAGGCCTCCGAGACGGCCCTGGACGCCCTTGAGAACATCGCCTTCTTCGGGGCGCTTATCGCCGTCAACCTGGCGGTGATGAATCTGCTGCCCATTCCGGCCCTGGACGGGGGGCGGATCTTTTTCCTGGCCGTCGACGCGCTGGCCATGCTTTTCTTCAAGCGGAAGGTGCCGGAGAAGTACCAGGCGGCGGTGAACGCGGCCTGCTTTGTCCTTCTGATGGGGGTCATGCTGCT
>CAQVQZ010000222.1 GCA_948902155.1 uncultured Oscillibacter sp. | reverse complement strand
TGCGGCGCCTACCGGATTTCGAATCCGGACCCTTCAGCCACTTGGGTACATCTCCCTATCTTGTCTGCCTCACGCACTCCTTGAGCGCCTGTATATTATGCCACAATTTCCCCCGCATTGCAAGAGGCGGGGCGGAAATTTCCGCCCCATTTCTAATAAATCCACCCCGTCACTTCCCATACAAAAACGCGTCGCACTTCAGCATCCCGTTGTACAGCTTCCGCTTCTTGTCCGCCGGGCGGCCAAAGCACCGCTCAAACTCCGTATGGGAGCTGAGCACCAGCACACGCCACCTGGGCGGCAGCGTTTCCAGGGCTTTCCCGAAGCTGCGGTACAGCGCCTCGGCCTCCTTCTTCTCCAGAAGCCGCTCCCCATAGGGCGGGTTGGTCACCAGCTGGCCGTATTCGCTGTCCCGGTGGAACTTCCCGGCGTCCGCCTCCTCAAAGCGCACGCAGTCCTCCACCCCGGCCAGCTCCGCGTTGTGCCGGGCCAGCTCCACCGCCGCCGGGTCGATGTCGCCGCCCCAGATGTCGTAGCTGCCGTGAAACTCCTTGTCCTGAGCCTCCTCGGCGGCGTCCATCCAGAGCTTTTGATTGACGGCACCCCAGCGCTGGGCGGCAAAGCGCCGGTCCAGTCCCGGAGCCCGGTTCTTGGCGATCAGCGCCGCCTCGATGGGGATGGTGCCGCTGCCGCAGAAGGGGTCGCAGAAAGGGTCCTTCCCCCGGTAGCGGGAGAGGGTCACCAGCGCCGCCGCCAGGGTCTCCCGGAGAGGCGCGCCCATATTCTGGGCCCGGTAGCCCCGCTTGTAAAGCCCTTCGCCGGAGGTATCCAGATAGAGGGACGCCCGGTCCTTGACAATGGCGAACTGAATCTGATAGCGGCTCCCGGTCTCCGGCAGCGTCTCGCAGCCGTAGGCGTTCCCCAGCCGCTTCGCCGCCGCCTTTTTCACGATGGCCTGACAGGCGGGGACGGAGTGCAGGGTGGAATTGAGGGAGTAGCCCTTTACGGGAAACTCCCCCTCTTTGGGGATAAAGTCCTCCCAGGGCAGGGCCAGCACGCCCTGAAAGAGGGCCTCGAAATCCGGCGCGGGAAAGGACCCCAGCTCCATGAGCACGCGGGCCCCGCAGCGCAGGTTGATGTTCAGCCGGGGGATGTCGGCAAAGGTCCCCTCGCAGTGGACCCGGCCGTTTTCGGCCCGCACGCCGGCAAGGCCCAGCCGCCGCATCTCGCCGGCCACCAGGCCCTCCAGGCCCAGCAGGCAGGGAATGGTCAGAATCAAGGGGAATCCCTCGCTTTCGTCATTGGTATTTCCAGTATAGCGGCCGGAGGGGAAGGGGTTCGCGGCCTTCTCTCCGGCCTCTTGGGTTGGGGGAGCGGGCGGTTAATAACCCAAAGTTATTCGGGTCAACGAGCCAACATCTTGGCCACCTTCGCAAAGGGGGCTGTCGACGCCGAAGGCGGTGACTGAGGGTTTCCACCGTTAATCTCCAGGTTTCCCCTGGAAAAATCCCCCGCGCCTCATCGAACATCCAGCTGCCCCTGAGCGCGCAAAGTCTTCCCCAGCAGCCTCGCCAGGGGGACCCCCAGGAGATAGCAGGCCGCGGCCTCCCCCAGCCCCACGGTCAGGGCGTTCAGCCCATAGGCGGGCCAGAACGCGCCGCCGTCCTGAACCATAAACCAGGCGATCTCCGCCCCCACGATCACAGCGTTGCACACCACCGGCGGCAGGGCCGCCAGCCACAGGTTGGGCATCCTCCGGGTCCACAGAGCCGCCAGCAGCGTGGCCAGGGCGCCGAAGATCCAATCCAGCATGATGGGCGACCCCAGCAGGTTCGCCAGGAAGCAGCCCACCGCCAAACCGGGGATGGCCTCCGGGAACAGGAAGGGCAGCACCGTCAGGGCCTCCGCCGCGCGGAACTGGACGCCCAGGTACTGGGGGATGGGCAGGATGAGGGTTGCCGCCGCGTAGATGGCGGCGACGAGGCCGGCCAGGGCCAGCCTCCGGGTGCTGAAGCGTGTTTTGGACATGATGAAATTCCTCCATTTTTTTAGTCTGCCCCTTTGAAAAAGGCGGGCAGGGTGATGGCACCTGCCGCCGCAGAGTATAACACAGCGCCTGGAAAAACACAAGGGAAAAATTTCCCTGTCAAAAAAAAGTCAAAAACGCTTGACGAAAGTCAAAACCTGTCTTATACTACATAAGGTTTCCTGTTGCGCAAACCAGCCTACTTTTTACGTAAAGGAATTGCACCATGAAAGTCACCATCAGCGACGTGGCCCGCCTGGCGGGGGTCTCCACCGCCACCGTCTCCCACACCATCAACGGCACCCGCTATGTCTCCGGCGATACCAAGGACAAGGTTTACCGCGCCATCGGCGAGTTGGGCTATACGCCGGACGCCTCGGCCCGGAGCTTCCGCACCGGCAAGAAAAAGACCATCGGCTTTATCGTGCCGGATATCTCCAACCGCTTCTTCGGCACCATCATCGAGTCGGCGGAAAACCAGCTCTCCGCCAAGGGCTATCATCTCATCATCGCCAACACCAAGGAGAGCGCAGACCGGGAGGAAACCAGCCTCCGCCTCCTCACCGCCGGACTGGTGGACGGGCTGCTGGTGGCCAGCACCATGGACGATTTCAGCCGCTTCGACCCGCTGGTTCCCCCGGGCTTCCCCGTGGTGCTGGTGGACCGGACCTTCAGCACGCCGAAATACTCCTCGGTCAGCGTCTCCAACTTCCAGCCCATCTACCGCAGCGTCTGCCGCCTGGCGGCGAAGGGCAAGCGCCGCATCGGCATCATCGGCGGACTGCCCCGGCTGTCCACCACCAGGGAGCGCATCGCCGCCTACCAGGCGGCCATCGCGGACTCTGGCCTGCCCCAGGACGAAAGCTTAATCCGCTACGGCGACTCCATGGAGGACAGCGCCCCGCCCTGCCTGGACCAGCTCCTGGACCAGAACTGTGACGCGATTTTGGTCTGCCAGGGCCTGATGGCGGCGGTCACCATCGCCTATCTCCGGGGAAAGGGCATCCAGCCCCAGCGGGACCTGGAGCTGGTGAGCTTTGTGGACTATAACACCCACGCCTATGAGTTCTACTATAATCGGGTGGATCAGATCGTCCAGCCGGTGGAAGAGCTGGGCCGCATTGCCGGGGAGCAGATTCTGCGCCGGGTAGAGCACCCGGACGCGCCGGTGCTGGAGCGGGTACTGACCTCAGCCTACCGGCCCTGCCAGCAGGACGAGGAGCCCATTTGACGCTGAAAACAGCGGGGACTCCCGACTGGAACGGAATTATGGTCAAAATCCATAAATCAATAAAAGCAGGGATCACATCCTGGCGGTGTTCCGCCGGAGACGTGATCCCTGTTTCTATGCTGTCAAGGAGCTTCCAGTTTTCCAGGTCAAAACCCGGCGGAGGCCCTTCTTACTTCTTGCTCTCAGACACCGCCACGGCCACGGCGACGGTCGCGCCGACCATGG
>CAQVQZ010000221.1 GCA_948902155.1 uncultured Oscillibacter sp. | reverse complement strand
TCTGGCCAACATAATGGGACAGGAATCCACCGCATAGCAATGGGAATCCTCATTTTGGCCCCGAACCTCTTCCATCCAAATCTCGAACAGGGCGTGAAAGGGCTCCGGCGATATGGTTCAGCCTGCGGCTAAACGCCTGGTAACTGGGCAGGGCGGGAAACCACGCCAAAAGATGGCTTTTGGTGTAGTGATAGATTGCTTTCCGCGTCAACAATCGCTGTCCTTTTCTACTATTGATTCGCATTTCAAAAGGAGGCTTTTTAAAATCGCGTTCCTCTTTAGCTCCCTTGAAAAGGGAGCTGGCAGCGCGTAAGCGTTGACTGATGGTTTCCATCGTAAATAGGCCAATGCCATTCAGCTCCGGAGCACGATACTTGTCTCTCTTCGCAAAGGGAGGTGGCATTTGCAAAGCAAATGCCGGAGGGTTTTCCCCATCAATTGCCTATCTTTCGAAAAACCCACCCATGTAGGGGCAGTTATCAGCCGCCCGCCCCCTTGCAAGTGCCGGGGACTCGAAAGGAGAAACCCCCAGTCACCGCCTCCGGCGGCGACAACCCCCTTTGCGAAGGGGGCCAAGACGATGGTGCGCTGAACCGAGAGACATTGCTGCATAGTCGCAGCTCAGAAAACAACGGGGGATAGAGCAAGATCAGTCCCCCACCTCAATCCCCAATATCCGAGCCACCACCGCCGCCTGGGCGGGGTGAATCTTGGCCCCTTTCAGCTCCTGGCAGGAGGCGGAGAGGGATATCCCGTCCAATGTACAAGCGGAGAGGTCCGTCCCCTTCAAAACCGCCCGGAAGAGGTCCGCCCCGGTGAAATCCACGGCGCTCAGGACGGTCTTTACCACCTTCAGTTCCTGGCAGGAGCCCTCGGACAGGCCGCAGTCGGACAGCGTACAGCGCTCCCAGAGGGCGGCGTTGAAGTTGGCCCAGCGGAGCCGGAGACCCTCCAGGGCGCAGTCCTTGAACCGGGCTTTTCGGAAGTCCCCGCCGGAGGCTTTGCAGCCGGAGAGGCGGCACTCCTTCCAATAGCTTCCAGGAAAACGGCAGGCGGTGAAGGCGCAGTTTTCAAAGGCACAGCCGTAAAAGGCGGCGGCGCTGAAATCGCAGTCCGTGAACCGGCACCCCTGGAACCGGACCTGCCGGAAGGTGAGCTCGGAAGCGTCCAGGCCCTCCGCCTCCTCGTGGGAGAACTCCAGAAGGGAAACCAAGTCCGCGTCCTCCCGGGCGGCGGACAGGCTGCGCTCCAGGGCGCTCATGTCCGCTTCTTCCGCTCCGGCATCCAAAGCAGCTCCTCGAAGCTCTTGATAAACACGTCGCAGTAACCCTGCATTTCCGTCTCGTTCTGGGCGAAAAAGCCGTCGTAGACCCCCACGACCCGCATTCGCGCGGCCCGTGCCCCCTGGCAGGCGGCGAGGCTGTCGTCGAAAATGGTGCAGTCCTCCGGGCGGACCCCGGCGGCCTTGGCGGCGGCCAGCCAGATGTCCGGCTTCCGCTTTTCCAGGCCCAGCTCCTGGGCGAAGGTCACCCGCTCAAAATATTTCTCGATGCCCAGATTCCCCAAAGCCGTATGACAGTGCTCCGGCACGCTGGAGGTCACCACGGCCATCCGCCGGTCCTCGGACTTGCACTGCTTCAAATAGGCCCGGACGCCGGGCTTCAAGCCCACGTGGGCGTAAGAATCCTGGGCCAGCTCCATCCACTCGGCCACGATGGACTCGCAGGAGTCCGGCAGATGGCAGAACTCCTTGGTAAACTTCGCCGCCAGGGGCAGGGGCACGTGGGCCACCCCCTCGTAATAGGCGTGGGTGTAGCTCAGGCCCCGGCGGGCCAGAAACGCCCGGTCCACCTTTTTCCAGATGCCGTTGGAGTCGATGAGCACGCCGTCCATATCAAAGAGAAACATGGCTTTCCTCCTCTTCCAGCCGGAAGCGCCAGGGGAGGTCCCTGGACTCTTCCGCATAGTCCACCCCGATTCGGGGTCCGATGCAGAGCCGTTCCCGCTCCGGGGGCGCAAAGGGCGGCAGGCCCGCGTCCTCCGGTCCGTCGCAGAGAAAGAGAACGTCTCCCGTCAAATCCAGCCCGTTTTCCGCCCGCGTCAGGGCCAGGGCCTGACAGACCTTGCCGGGCCCGTCGAGAAAATGCCTCTGCCGGTAGGGCGTCAAAGGCTTGTCCCCATAGCGCCGGCGGGCCATGGCCTCCACGCCCGCCACGGGCTGAATGGCCCGGAGCAGCACGGCGGCGGGCTCCCCCTCCGGTTCGGTGACGAAATTCAGGCAGTGGTACATCCCGTAAATCAGGTAGATATAGGCCGTCCCCGGCGGGGCAAACAGCGTCTCCGTCCGGGCCGTCCGGCGGTAGTTGTAGGCATGGCAGGCTTTGTCGCACCGGCCGATGTACGCCTCCGTCTCCACGATGCGCCCCGCCAGCGTCTCGCCGGGGAGGCGGCGGACGAGGTACTTGCCCAGAAGCGCCTGTGCGGCGGCGACGGTATCCTGCCCGTAGAAATCCCGCGAAAGCCTTGCCATTTCGTCACCTCGGTGTTACAATACAGATTCGTGCGGCCGAAGCCGCGCCATATTATGAATAGTATAACACGCAAGACGAAATGGAGCAAGGAAAATGAAAGTCAACAGAGTTCGCCAAAACGTCCTCCCGCTGATTACGGCCATGATCTGGGGCACCGCCTTTGTGGCCCAGAGCATGGGCGCGGATTACATGGGGGCCTTCACCTTCAACGCCGCCCGGGCGGTGATCGCCTTTGTGTTCCTGCTGGGCCTGTGCGCCCTGCGGGGCCTCTGGCGGCGCAAAACCGGGAACGAGGTCCCGCTGGGCGCCCGCCGGGACCTGGCCCTGGGGGGCCTGGCCTGCGGCACGGCGCTGGCGGTGGCCAGCTACTTCCAGCAGAAGGGCCTGGAAACCACCACCCCCGGCAAGGCGGGCTTTATCACGGCGCTGTATATCGTCCTGGTGCCCCTGGCGGGGCTGGCGCTGGGGAAGAAGCCTCCCCGCGCCGTGTGGCTGGGGGTGGTCCTGGCGGTAGGGGGACTGTACTGCCTCTGCGTCACGGAGGAATTTTCCATCACCGGCGGGGATTTCTACGTGCTTGTCTGCGCCTTCTGCTTCGCGGTGCAGATTCTGACGGTGGACCATTTCAGCGGCCGGGTGGACGGCGTGGCGCTGTCCTGCGCCCAGTTTCTGGTGATGAGCGTCCTGTCCGCCGCCGGGGCGCTGACGGAGACCCTGCCCCCCTTGGAGCTGCTGCCCCAGTGCCTGGGCCCGGTGCTGTATGTGGGCGTGTTCTCCAGCGGCGTGGCCTACACCCTCCAGATTCTGGCCCAGAAGGACTCGGACCCGGCGGTGGTGTCTCTGCTGATGAGCATGGAGTCCCTCTTTGCCGCCGTGGCCGGGGCGCTGATCTTGGGGAACCGGATGAGCGGCCGGGAGTACCTGGGCTGCGGGCTGATGCTGGCGGCGGTGGTGCTGGCCC
>CAQVQZ010000220.1 GCA_948902155.1 uncultured Oscillibacter sp. | reverse complement strand
AACATCGGAACCGGAAACAGCTGGCACATCGCCATCGGCCCCGATTCCAGGGCATAAGGAGGGAACCCCTATGCGCGCAATTCTCATCCAGACCGATTTCGGGCCGGACCATCTCTCCGCCTCCGCCATGGTCGGCGTCTGCCGGGGCGTCTGCCCGGAGCTGCCGATCTACGAGGCCACCCATATGATCCGGCAGTTCGACGTGCTGAACGCCTCGGACGCGCTGATGTACAATCTGCCCTTCTGGAAGGAAACGGTGTTCGTCTCCGTGGTGGACCCCGGCGTGGGCACGCGGCGCCGGTCCTGCGCCGCCAGGCTGCGGGACGGAAACTTTATCGTGACGCCGGACAACGGCACGCTGACCTATGTCAAGCAGCGCTGGGGCATAGAGGAGGTCCGGGAGATTGACGAGACGGTCAACCGCTTCAAGTCCACCCGGGACATCTATGTCTTCCACGGCCGGGACGTTTACGCCTACTGCGCGGCCCGCCTGGCCTCCGGCGTGATCTCCTTTGAGGAGGTGGGTCCCGCCTATCCGGTGGAGGACATTGTGGAGGCCCCGTATACCGTTCCGGAAATCGGCCCGGAGGGCTTCCTCACCGGCATGGTCGTTGAGGCGTCGGAGCACTTTGGGCTGGTGAACAGCAACATTCCCTTCTCCTGGCTGGCCCAAAAGGGCATCCGTTACGGAACGCCGGTGGATGTGGAAATTCTCCACAAGGAGCATGCCGCCTTCTCCGGAACGCTGGCGGTGGAGCGCTCCTTCGGCTATGTGGCGCCCCATGACGCGCTGGTTATGCAAAGCGAGATTGGGACCGTCTCCCTGGGGGAGAACCTGGGGAATTTCGTAACCCGCTACAACCTGGGCTTTGGCCGCGCGTGGACCATCCGGCTGAGAAAGTCGGAGGGCGTTCCGGCGGACGGCGGCGCGGGTTGACCCGGGCCCCGGGCTCGTTCAGTTTTCATTGTCAAAAAGTATCACAGGCAGGACGGATTGTACGATCCGTCCTGCCTGTTTAATTGTAAAAGAAAACCACCGACAATGCCGGTGGTTATGATTGGTTTGTTCGGCTTAAAAGAACGGCGCGCCATGCCGCTCTTTGCCGGGCGCTTCGGGCCCGCTGTTCACGCAATTTCCAGCAGCTCCCGCAGATCTGCGATCTCATAGTCCACCCGCAGACCCTCCCGCCGCCGCTTTCCCGCCGGGTTGAACCAGCAGCAGGGGAGTCCGGCGTTGTTGGCCCCCTGGACGTCCGTGGCCAGGGAGTCCCCGATTACCAGGGCGTTTTCCTCCGTCATGCCGGGAAGGCGGCGGCGCACATAGTCGAAATATGCCCGGTCGGGCTTGGCGGCCCCAGCCTCCTCGGAGATGAAGGCGGCCTCGAAGAGCTCCGCGAACACGCTGCCCCGCAGGCGGCTCCGCTGGACGGAGGCCACGGCGTTGGTGATGATGTACATGTTATGACCCCGCTTCTTCAGCTCCCGGCAGACCGCCTCCGCGTGGGGCAGGGGATAGACCCCCTCTCCCAGGGCGGCCAGGTAGTCCCGGTTGCACGCCGCCGGGTCCCGCTCCAGGTCCAGGGCCTTCAAAAAGCGGACATAGCGCTCCAGGGTGACGAACTCCTTGGTTGCCTCGCCCCGGTCAAAGGCGGCCCAGAGTTCCAGATTGATTTCGTGGTAAAGGCGGTAAAGCTCCGGGGTATAGGGAATGCCGTGGGTCCGGCACATGTGTTCAAAGGCCCGGGAGGAAGCTTTGGGGAAATCGAAGAGCGTGTCGTCCGCGTCAAAGAGAAGGTAGGGGTACCTCATATCGTTCCGTCCTTTCTGGAGAGCCGGTTTTGCAAAGCGGCGGTCTGACCGCTTCTATTCTACCACGCCCGGCGGGAAAAGACAATCACCCATTCTGCCCCCCGGCCATACCATGGAGCGAGGGGGAGTGTTGAGATGAAGAAAAGCTTTGGCGTTATCGGCGGGGACCGCCGCCAGGCGGAGCTGGCCCGGCTGCTGGCCGGGGACGGCCATTCCGTCCGCACCTATGGCCTGGACCGCTGGAAGCCCGTGGGGGCGGACACGCTGGACCATGCCGTCTCCGCCGATGTGGTGATTCTGCCTCTGCCCCTGTGCAAGGGCGAGGGGGTTTTGAACTGCGAGGAGGGAGCGGTGCCCACGGCGGATCTCTTCCGCCTCCTGCGGCCCCGGCAGCGGATTCTGGCGGGCCAGGTGCGCCCCCAGCAGCACCGGGAGGCGGAGGCCCTGGGCCTGACGGTGGAGGACTACTTCCTCCGAGAGGAGCTGGCCGTCGCCAACGCCGCCGCCACGGCGGAGGGAGCCATCCAGACCGCCATGGAGCGGCTGGACCGGACCCTCCTCGGTATGGACTGCCTGGTGATCGGCTTCGGCCGCATCGGGAAGCTGTTGAGCTGCCGCCTCCACGGCCTGGGGGCCCGCGTTACGGCCACGGCCAGGCGGCCGGAGGACCTGGCCTGGATCCGGGCCTATGGCTACCGGGCCCTGGAAACCGGAAACCTGGACGGCTGCCTGAGTTCCTTCGGCGCGGTGTTCAACACGGTTCCCTCTCCCGTCCTGCCTGGGCCGCTGGCGGCCCAGCTGCCGGGGGACTGCCTTTTGATGGACCTGGCCTCTGTCCGGGGCATAGAAGCAGCGCCGGGAGGACCGGAGGTGCTCTGGGCCCGCTCTCTGCCGGGACGGCTGGCGCCCCTTTCGGCAGCGGCGGCAATTCGGGACGCGGTGTATCATCAAATTGCCTGAAATGGGCGTGGCAGCCCTCTCAAATCCGCTGCGTTCCCGGCATGGAAACAAAGCCCGAACTCCACAGCAAACGGGGCGCCCCGCAAAGAGCGGACCCGCCTTCCGGGGGCCCGCCGGGTTCCGCCTCGTCTGCTGTACTATAGTCAGCACAGTTGAAAAGAGTCCAAAGGATTCTTTTCCATACGGCGCTGTTTTACAGCGCCGTAAGCCGCGCGAGCGGCTCACGGTGCTTGCCTTCATAGGAAACGCACAGGCGCTTTGCGTCTCGGCGGGCCTATGGCCCGCCGGTTGAAAAGAAGTGTATGCTTCTTTTCAGCTGCGTTGACTATACATCTTATTTTATTGGAAGAACGAGGTGACCTGTATGCGCAAGGAACGGGTCGGTTTTGCCGTCTGCGGCTCCTTCTGCACCCATGAGAAAGTGCTGAAGGCGCTGGAGGCGCTGGCGGGGATCTATGAGACGGTGATTCCCATCGTCTCGGAGATTTCCGCCTTTACGGATACACGCTTCGGCACGTCGGAGGACCTGCTGGAGCGGCTGGAGGACCTGACGGGGAACGATGTGCTGCTGGATATCCCGTCGGTGGAGCCCATCGGGCCCAAGGGCCTGCTGGACGTTCTGGTCATCGCGCCGGCCACCGGCAACACCATCGCCAAGCTGGCGGCGGGCATTGCGGACACGTCGGTGACCATGGCGGCCAAGTCCCACCTGCGGAACGGCCGTCCGGTGGTGCTGG
>CAQVQZ010000219.1 GCA_948902155.1 uncultured Oscillibacter sp. | reverse complement strand
TATGTTCAGGGATGTCGATTGCGCCGATCTCCTCCACGCAGTAGCGCCCGAGGGCCTCGTCATCCCCAATCCCCGGATAGAAGTCATAGCAGTCCAGGTTCTGCGCCAGGTTGATCAGATCCCCGGCCCCGTCCGTATGCTCCCCGAAGGCCATTGCGGCCTCGAATTTCTCCAGCTCGCCCCGTTCCTGCACTTCCTCCAGCACATGCGCCAGATAGTTGAGCTCGTCCAGCCCGGCGTACTCGTCCAGGCAGTCATACAGCCCCAGCACGTCGCTGTCATAGCTGGTGATGAAATACTCCCCGTACCGTTCCCCGTCTATGCCAATCCGGGAGAATAAGGCCTGCACTTCCTCCGTGGTCGTGGGGAAGCGCAGGGTCTCCCCGGCCTCCACGCCAAGCTCCGGGTAAAGGCCGGGGTTCGTCACATAGGCTTCAAACATTTCCGCGTGTTTCCTCCTTTCCGGCCAGGGCTTCGTAGATCCCGGCCATGATGTAGTCGGCGCAGGGGAGGGCGATAGAGTTCCCCAGCGCCTTGTAGCGGGCAAGGGGCCGTATCTCCACGCCCTCCGCCCCGTATGCCGTCCAGCCCTCCGGGAGCCCCATAAGGCGCTCGCTTTCCCGTTCCGTCAGAAACCGCACGCAGCCGCCCTCCGGGTCGTCCTCGAACCAGAAGGCGAAGGGCGTCAGGTCGCTGGCTAAGAGAGTGGGAAAAGGGTCAGCTGGCAGTCCGAAGCTGTTCTGGAAGGCCGCCTGCTCCTTCCTTTTGGACGCTCCCCGCATACGGAAGCACTGGAAGGGCCGGACGACGGGTACGCGCCCCCCTGCTTCAATAAAAGGTGTTCTATTTCCGCCGGGGGAGGGCAGCCCGCCCGGCTCGCAAGGTTCAGGAACCGGGAGCAGTGGACGGGGCTTAAATAGTATGTCTCCGGCACGCCTCCCTCCAAAATCCGCCACGATGAAAATCCGCTGCCTTCTCGCCAGCCGCCTGGCTCCTGCCCAATACTGGGCGTCCATGAGCCGCCAGCACAGGTCAGGCGTTCCCCCTCGCACCATTCCGGCCCCCGCCCATCTTCCAGAAGGAGGCATTGGAACCTCGGTGTCCGTGAAGGCGGATAGGACGGCTCTAAAATCCATCCGGTCGTTTGTAGAAAACGCTCCCATGACGTTTTCCCAAACAGCGATAACTGGATATACATGTCTTGTCGCATCCCTCATTTCCTGTATGATACGCATGGCCTGGTAGAAGAGGCTGGACTTCGCCCCGCCAAGGCCCTTGCGGTTCCCGATCAGGGAAAGGTTCTGGCAGGGGGAGCCGAAGGTTATCACATGGACGGGAGGGACCTTCCCCCCGTCCAGCTTCGTGATGTCCCCCAGGTGCAGCATGTCCGGGAAGTGCCTCTTTGTGATGGAGACCGGGGCCTTCTCGATCTCGCTGGCCCACACCGGGCGTATGCCGCAGCGTGAGGCCGCAAGGGGGAATACCCCTATCCCGTCAAAGAGGCTCCCCAGCCTAATGTCCGCCGCCATCCTTCCCCAGCCCTTTCACGGCCAGGATTCCGTCAAGGGTGGTGGCGGCGATCCCCAGCCGCCCGGCCACCGCGATGTCGTTCTTCACGTCCTCGTCCACGTCCCCGCCGCAGACCACAAGCACATGGGAGCGCCGGAGCAGGTCCCGACGCATGTCAATCCCGGCCTTGTGCTCTTCGGGTATGCTGTCGTTGAGGAACAGCGGCATGTAGAGGACGGGGCAGACGGGGGAGAAGCCCGCCTCGTATGCCATGCGGCTGTAGCGGGCCCCCATCTCTGTGTCCGTGTCCGGTTCGCCGCACCATGCGGCGGTGATGTACGCTAAAGGTCGTTTCAATCTTTTTCCCTCCGTTTCTGTTCTGGTTCTGGTTTTTCCGTGCCAGCCGTACTGGCCCCGCATAGGTCCTCGGGCCAGGTTGGCCCGAAGCGGCCCCTACTTCTCCGGCTGGGCCTTCTTTTTCTCCGGCTTCGCCATTTCCTTCTGCTGGCCCTTCCAGTCGTCCAGAAGTTTGATGATCTGGTCCTTCATTTCCCTCGGGGTGGTCTCCTTCCCGAAATACTTCCCAAGCTCCGCTCCTGTCAGAATCACTTTGTCTACCTCCTTCTTATCCTCCATCATTATTCCGTCGATTACGTCCCCGTTGAGGACCCCCTTCTGGTCAAGCTCCCTCATGCGCTGGGCCTGGGAGAGCGAAGGGCTGGACTGCTGGCTCTCAATGGCGACGGCGATGTACTGCTGGTTTTTCGGCTTGATGTACGAGAGCTCCACCGCCGGGGTGAACTTGACCTGCCCTCCGTCCATCATCTTTTGCAGGTCGGGCACAAGGTCGTTGAGCTTGATGTAGCGCTGCACCTGCTTGACGGTCATCTTGTTGCGCTCGGCCACGATCTCGTTGGAGCGTTTCCCGGCATCCTTCGGGTCAATCTGGCCCGAAGTGAAGTTCTTGGCCCCCTGGTGCTTGATGGCCTCAAGCTGCATTTTCAGGGCCTTGGCCCGCTCGCTGGGGAGGATGTTCTCCCTCTGGTTCGTGTTGTCCTCCACCATCTGCGTGATGGCCTGCTCGTCCGTCAGGTTGCGGATGATACACGGCATATCCGCATAGCCCGCAAGCTCGCTGGCCTTCTGGCGGCGGTGGCCGGACACGATCTCATAGCCGCCGTCCTCACGGGGCCTTACAATGGCGGGCTGGGTGACGCCCTTGTCCTTGACGCTGGAGACCATGGCCCGCATTTCCTCGTCGTTGCGGACCTGGAACGGGTGGTTCTTGAAGGCGTGGAGGTCGGACAGCTTCAAGTAGACAATCTGCTCGTCCCCCCGGCGGGGCGCCTCCGTGGGGGCCTGGGAAGCCTTTTCAGGCTGTGCGGCAGGTTTGGCCTCTGGCGCTGCCTTTGCCGGCTTCTGGGGCTGGGGCACTTTCTCCGCCTCTGCTGCCTTCCCAGCCGGTGAAGATTTCTCCGCTTTCGTGGCCGTGGCCGTTTTCTGCCCCGCCTTTTCCTTCTTTGCCGTGGGCTCCTTCTTCGGGGGAGCCGCCGCCTTCTCCTTTGCCTCTTTGGGAGGGCGGCCCTTCCGCTTCGGCGGTTCCGGCTCCTTTTCCTCCTTCTGCTTTGGGGCTGCCTCTTTTGTCCCCTTGGCGGCCTCCTTTGTGGGAGAAGCGGGAGCCGCTTTGCCGGGCGTTTTCCCGTCCTGTGCGGGAGGGGCTTTCTGTGCCTCCTTCTTCCCCGCCATGATTTCGGAGAAGTTGTAGAAGGACACGTTGGGGGCCTCCGCCTTTTGCTCTTTGGGAATCTCCGGTTTCTTTTCTTCCTTCGCCGGGGCTGCCTTTTCCGGTTCCTTCGCCTCCTTTTCCGGGGCAGACTTTTCCGGTTCCTTTGCCGCCTTTTGCGGAGCGGCCTTTTCCGACTCTTTCGCCGCTTTTTCCGGGGTGGCCTTTTCCGGCTCCTTTACCGCTTTTTCCGGTGCGGCGGCTTCGGGTGCTTTCTGCTCCTTCCCCGGAG
>CAQVQZ010000218.1 GCA_948902155.1 uncultured Oscillibacter sp. | reverse complement strand
AAAACCTTCTCCTTTATACCTTTATTGAACTGCATCCTCTAACTTAATGACATTGCCTGAAAAGGACCTTTGCTTTTTGCTATGTTTGCGTTTATGACGCGAAGAGTTTCCGTTTTGGCTACCCCCGCAGAATATCCGTATTCCGATACTGAATCGCCTCCGCCAGGTGCTCCATCCGAATATCCTCCGCCCCGTCCAAGTCGGCGATAGTCCGGGCCACCCGGAGAATCCGGTCATGGGACCGGGCGGTCAGGCCCATGCGTTGGAAGGCGTTCTTCATCAGCGTCTCCCCGGACTCGTCCAGGCGGCAGAACTGCCCCATCTGCGCCGGGGTGATCTGGGCGTTGCACACCGCGCCGCTGTCCGCCAGCCGCCGGGCCTGGACGGCCCGGGCTTCGTCCACGCGGGCCTTGACCGCGGCGGAGGACTCCGGCGTCTCCCGGCGGCGCATCGCGCCGTACTCCATCGAGGGCACGAAGACATGCAGGTCGATGCGGTCCAGGAGCGGTCCGGAGATTTTCTCCACGTACCGGGCCACCTCCTTATCGGAACAGGTACAGCGCCGGTCCGGGTGGCCCCGCCAGCCGCATCGGCAGGGGTTCATGGCGCAGACCAATTGAAACCGGGCGGGCATCCGCATGGTGCCCCCGGCGCGGGAAACCGTGACCTCGCCGTCCTCCAGGGGCTGGCGCAGGACCTCCAGGGCGTCCCGCCGGAACTCCGGCAGCTCGTCCAGGAACAAGACCCCGTTGTGGGCCAGGGAGATCTCGCCGGGCCGCATGGCGGGCCCGCCGCCGGTGAGGGCGGAGGCGGAAACCGTGTGATGGGGACTGCGGAAGGGCCGCCGGGTCAGCAGGGGGTGTTTCGGGTCCGCCAGCCCCGCCACGGACCACACGCCGGAGGCCGCCAGGGCCTCCTCCCGGCTCATGTCCGGCAGGATGGAGGGCAGGCGCTTGGCCAGCATGGATTTTCCCGCCCCGGGAGAGCCGATCATCAAAAGATTGTGCCCTCCGGCGGCGGCGATTTCCAGGGCCCGCTTCACGTTCTCCTGGCCCATCACGTCCCGCAGATCCAAAAGGCCTGCCCCGTCCTCCCCCGGCGTCCAGGCCGGAGCGGGGGAGAGGAGCTTCTCCCCCCGGAGGTGGGCCGCCAGGGCTTCTACGTCCGGCACGCCGTAGACCGTCAGGCGATCTGCCAGCGCCGCCTCCGCGGCGTTGGCGGCGGGGACGAACAGCTGCCGCACCCCCGTCTCCGCCGCCGCCAGGGCCATGGGCAGCACCCCGGCCACGCTGCGAAGGGACCCGGCAAGGGACAGCTCCCCGATAAACGCCGCGTCCTCCGGGGGCTGGGGCAGATCGCCGCCGACCGCCAGGAGGCCCACGAGGATGGGCAGGTCGTAAAGGGTTCCCGCCTTCTTCTGCCCCGCCGGGGCCAGGTTCACGGTGATGCGGCTGACGGGGAACTTGGCCCCGCAGTTCTTCACCGCCGCCCGGACCCGCTCCCGGGCCTCCCGGACGGCGGCGTCGGGCAGGCCCACCACGTCAAAGGCGGGGAGCCCCCCGGACAAAAAGCACTCGGCGCTGACCTCGTACCCGGAAACGCCGTTCAAGCCAAGAGAACGCACGGTGACGACCATCTTTCCAACCTCCCGCAGGCAAAGCGGCGAACCGCCGCTGTTTATCATACCGACACTATACCACAACCTGGGGGAAATGGGAAGCGGGGAATGCGGAGATGGAGCTTCCACGCTGGAAAAATGGGAGGAATTGTGTTAATGTTAAGGGAAGTTGACAGATTTCCAACAGAAGTTGGTTGCTAAATATTCCGAAATCTGCGATGCTGTTCCCAGGCTGTACGGCCCACAACACGAGGAGGAACCAACATGAATTTCAATGAAAAACTGATCGACCTGCGGAAGAGCAAGGGCCTGTCCCAGGAGGAATTGGGCGCGGAGCTGCACGTGTCCCGGCAGACGGTATCGAAATGGGAGTCCGCCCAGTCCTATCCGGATTTTCAGCGGCTGGTGCTTTTGAGCGATTACTTCGGCCTGACGCTGGATGCGCTGGTCCGGGACGTGGACGTGCAGGAGGTTCGGGAAAAGAATGTGAGCGGCGAAAAGCTGGACTCCATTTACCAGGACGTGAACAGGGCAAAGCGGATTTTCAAATGGTGGCTGGTCGGCGCAGGAGCGGCGGCGGGGGCGGTGCTGGTCCTGCTGGTGAATTTCTTCTTCCACGCGGTGTTTGTCTGGTAGGCTGGGACATAGCGGGCCGCTGTTTCCGGCGGGCTTGCAATTTCCGGAAGAGTGTGCTATACTGGGCCCGGAGGTGGGAAAATATGAAAAAACCCACAAAAATTGTCCTATTCTGCGTCCTGTTGTGCGGCGCGGTATTGGCGGTGTTTTTGAGCGCCCGAGGCGGCGGGGATGTCCGGCAGGTCTCCATTGTCCCGCCGGAGTCCGGCATCTACTCGGCGGGCGATATCCTGGCGGCGATGGATGTGACCCTGGAGAATTTCAAAAAGGGCTTTGACGGCTGCACCATGAAAGAGCTCCGCTATGCCGGGGACGAAGCCGCCGGGCAGTTCGCGGAATGGGAGGAGCAGTATCAGGTGGACGAGGCCATCGTACTGCTGTCCACCTTCGACGTGGACACCTCCGGCGGGGACGGGTCCCTGAATCCGAACTACACCTATAAGAATTGGGGCTGGGTCCTGGGGAGGAACACGGGCGGCGATTGGGAACCGCTCACTTGCGGCTACGGCTGAGATAAAAACTTTACGTTCAAAGACGGCCGTCCGGCATGGGCGGCCGTCCGCCATTTCCCGAAGCGGGGAGCAGATACCGCCGGAATACGGGAAGCGGTGAACTGAGCCTTGCGAAAAACAAAAAGGTACGGTATCCTGGAGAAGAAAACCGATGATGGGGAGGCAGAACGCATGAAAATCGAACACGTTGCTATGTACGTAAACGACCTGGAGAAAGCCCGCGATTTTTTCGTCACCTATCTGGACGGCGTTTCCAACGACGGCTACCACAACCGCAAAACGGGCTTCCGCTCCTACTTCATCCGCTTTGAGGACGGCGCGCGGCTGGAACTCATGACCCGCCCGGAGAAGGTCGACGCCCCGAAGACCTCCGCCCGGACGGGCCTGATTCACATCGCCTTCCGCGTGGGGAGCCGGGAGAAGGTCGACGCGCTGACGGAGCGGCTGCGGGCGGACGGCTATGAGGTGCTCAGCGGCCCCAGGGTAACGGGGGACGGATATTACGAGAGCTGCATGGCCGTCGTGGAGGGGAACCAGATCGAGCTCACCGTCTGAGCCCTGCCGGAAAACCGCCCATGCGGCCGGAAATTTACCCGTCAAGAAATCTTTACAAAATTTGTGCAAAAAGTAACAATCCAGCGGTTTACAGTGGCAAACAGCCGTGCTATAATAAAAACCGCATGGGGATTCGGGGGAGAGAGTCCGAGTCCTCTGTCTTGGAGAGATTGCCGCCCCGGGGCGGCAGATTTACAGGAGGTAAGTTTATGGCAAGAAAGTTCAAGTCCATGGAC
>CAQVQZ010000217.1 GCA_948902155.1 uncultured Oscillibacter sp. | reverse complement strand
ACTCCCTGGGCAACACCACCGCCGCCACCGGCAAGGGCTTCGCCATCGGCTCCGCCTCCCTCACCGCCCTGGCCCTGCTGGTCAGCTATGTCAACATCGTCCAGGACAACACGGATGAGGTCCTGAACTTCACCCTCACCAGCCCCACCGTCCTGGTCGGCCTCTTCATCGGGGCCATGCTGACCTTCGTCTTCACCGCCGAAACCATGAACGCCGTGCAGAAGGCGGCCCAGTCCATCGTGGTGGAGGTCCGCCGCCAGTTCAAGGAGATCCCCGGCATCATGGAGTACAAGGCCGAGCCGGACTACGCCTCCTGCGTGGGCCTTTGCACCAAGGGCGCCCTTCATGAGATGGTGACCCCCGCCGTGCTGGCCATCGTGGTGCCCATCCTCACCGGACTGATCCTCGGGCCTACCGGCGTTGTGGGCCTGCTGGGCGGCGTGTCCGTCTCCGGCTTCGCCATGGCGGTGTTCATGTCCAACGCCGGCGGCGCCTGGGACAACGCGAAAAAATACATTGAGACCGGCCACCACGGCGGCAAGGGCTCCGACCAGCACAAGGCGGCGGTTGTGGGCGACACCGTGGGCGATCCCTTCAAGGACACCTCCGGCCCGTCCCTGAACATCCTGATCAAGCTGTGCTCCACCGTGTCCATCGTGTTCTCCGGCCTGATCCTGGCCTTCAACCTGATGAGCTTCCTGTAAAATCTGCTTCTTTTCTTCCTTTCCAACAGGCAGAACGCCCTCCGCTTTCAGCGGAGGGCGTTCGCCCGTTTCCGGTTACGCTTCCTGCCCGCCGGGGGACGGCTCCTCCGGGTCCAGCAGGCGCATCATGGAGACTTCGTAGGCGGTCCGTTCTTCCGTTTCCCCGGACTCCAGCGTCTTGTGGTATGTACGGCTCTGGACCCGGCCCTCCAGGGCCAGGGGGTCCCCCACGCGGAGGCGGCTGGCCTTCACCGCCAGCTGGCCCCAGGCGATAACCGGCAGGTAGTCCGCCCGGCCATAGCGCCGGGGCACGGCCAGCATCAGGTCGCAGATGCTCCGCCCCAGGGGGGTCCGGCGGAAGATGGGGGGCTTGCACAAAGCGCCGGAGAGGGTAATCTGATTGCAGGGCTCGTCCCGCCCCGGCTGCAGCTCCTGGGCATAAACCGTCAGCACCAGGCGGCTGCCCACGCCGCTGCGGTTGTTGAAGGAGCGGAGCTGCCCCCGGACCTGCAGGGAGCGGCCTTCCGCCGCCTGGGCGGCCAGCCCGCCCGGCAGCAGCACGGGCAGCAGATCCGTCTGGCCGCTGAGCCGGGGGACCTGAAGGTATACGCGGTAAAATTGCGTGCCGTGGTTCTCATGGGACCACTCCGGCTCCCCCAGGACCAGGCCCTCCAGCAGCACTTCGTTTTTCGTCGTCATGTTGTCCACCTCTCGGTTGTGATATAGGCAAACACAGCGGGCCGCTTACGCGGCGCACGGAAAAGAATCCCATGGATTCTTTTCCGCCGTGCCGACTATACCGCATTGTATGAGAGGGGCGGGACGGTTAGAACCGGAAAAGAGGCGCGGCTTTCCGCCGCGCCTCAGGCTGTCAAAAAAGAATTTTTTGCCAGCCTGCGCAAGTTTTCAGAACCCGTGAGAAGTTCTGAAAACTTATGATTTGAATGGCGCAGGAAACCCTTCCTGGGTTTATCTCCGCGCTAAGAGCCGCCGCAAGCGGCGGTTGCGTTCCGAAACGCGCCTGCGGGCGCAGCCGCGCACACCCTTCCTTCCCGTTGAAGTAGTTTTCGGCCTTTTTTGACAGTCTGAAGCGTTTCAAACCTTAGAAAAGGTTTGAAACGCTTGGGATTGAAAACGAAAGGAACCCCACCTGGGTTCCTCTCGCAGCTCTCTTCCTTCCCGCCAAATCCGATTTCAGCGTTTTCTTGCCGTCCGGAACGGCCGGAGTGAAAGTTCACTCCGGCCGTTTCACAGCTTCCTTGGCTTCCTTGGCCTGCCGGACCTCTCTCCAGGGGCGGACGGGCGGGGGATTCTCCACATGGCGGCCGATGAGCTTCTCCATGCAGACCATGTCGTACCAGCGGCCGAACTTGCAGCCGCAGGCGGCAAACCGCCCCGCCGTTTGATACCCCAGGTGCCGGTGGAACTCCGCGCTGTTTTTGGTGAGGTATTCGTCCTCGGTCCGGGGGTAGGCGATCTTGGCGTACAGGTTTAAAACGCCCATGGCCCCCAGGGCCTCCTCCAGCGCCTCGTACAGCTTCCGGCCCAGCCCCCGGCCCCGCGCGTCCTGGGCAAGATAGATCGTCGTCTCCGCCGCCCAGTCATAGGCGGCCCGCTCCGCAAAGGGCCCGGCGTAGGCATAGCCCACGATCTCCCCCTGCCGGAGGGCGCAGAGGTAAGGGTACCTTTCCAGCGTGCCGGAAATGCGCCGCCGGAACTCCTCCGGAGCGGGCGTTTCGTACTCAAAGGTAATGGCGGTGTTCCGGACATACTCCCCGTAAATGCGCAGCAGCGCCTCCGCGTCCGCCGCGGACGCCGCCCGGATGACGGTTTCCATGGGGCAGGCCCCCTTTCTCCGGCTCATCATAGCACGTTCCGGCGGAATTGGCAAGCTTGGGGGGCTTGCCTTTTCCCGGCCTTTATGCTATGCTATATAAATTAAACAAGCGCCCGCCCCGCCGGCGGCGCGAAAAGGAGTTAAGCGCTATGAAAACCTATACCTTCCAGCCCCGCGGCGTCTGTTCCCGGGAAATGCAGGTGGACCTGGACGACCAGGGCCTCATCCGGGAGCTCCGGGTTTCCGGCGGCTGCCACGGCAACCTGCAGGGCATCGCCGCCCTGGTAAAGGGCATGCCCGCCGAGGAGGCCGTCCGCCGCCTGAAGGGCATCGACTGCGGCGGCAGGGGAACCTCCTGCCCGGACCAGCTGGCCCGCGGCCTGGAGCAGGCTCTGCGCCAGGGCTGAAGGGACCGGGGCGGACCATGAAAATCGTACTAGTCATCGACCAGTTTGACGACGCCAACAACGGAACCACCATCAGCGCCCGCCGCTTTGCCACGGCGCTGAAGGAGCACGGCAACGAGGTCCGGGTCATCGCCACCGGAAAGCCGGCGGATTACAAATACGCCGTCCGGCAGATGCGCTTCTTCCCCATTGTGGAGCACCTCATCACCAGCCAGGGGATGCGCCTGGCCATCCCGAACCGGCATGTGTTCGAGAAGGCGGCGGCCTGGGCGGACGTGGTGCACTTTATGATGCCCTCCCCCCTGGCCGTCATGGGCCTGAAGCATGTGGAACGCCTGGGCATCCCCCACACGGCGGCCTTCCACTGCCAGCCGGAGAACATCACCTTCACCCTCCACCTGGGCAACAGCAAGCGGGTGAACGATTTTGTCTACGTCAAATTCCGGGACACCTTCTTCAACCGCTTCACCCATATCCACTGCCCCAGCAACATGATCGCCGGCCAGCTCCGGGACCACGGCTACACCGCCCAGCTCCACGTCATCTCCAACGGCATCAGCCCCCAGTACACCTATGGCCGGGCCCCCCAGGAGGACTGGATGCGGGGGAAGTTCAACGTGCTGATGGTGGGCCGCT
>CAQVQZ010000216.1 GCA_948902155.1 uncultured Oscillibacter sp. | reverse complement strand
TGGCCCCGCCGGTGTAGGCGAAGAGGTTCAGCACCCGGACGGGCCGCCCGGCGTTTCGGATCTTCTCTGCGCAGAAATCCCAGTTCACCGCCTGCTCGGGGAAGAGGCCCGTGTGCTTGAAGTTCATGGGCTTCACCTGGAAGGTCAGGTCCCGGTAGCGGATCTTCCAGCTCTCCGGCAGGGCCTTTTTTTCCCAATGTCCCCCGCCGGTGGAGGAGCGGAGATAGCGCCCCCCGGCCTTCCGCCAGGCGGGATGCTCCCGGGGAGTTTCCCAGATGGCCTGGGGGTCCGGGCGGACCAGGACCTGGCGGTCCCAGCGCTCCAGGCGCTCTCCGCCGCCGCAGTCCAGCAGCTCATAATCCTCCCAGCGGTCCGCAATCCACATATCCGGTCCTCCCCGTTCTCTTTATAATAAATCAGGTTATTATACCGCCTTTCTGGGCATTTCGTCAACCACACATTGCCGGATTTAGGAAGAAGCCACAAAAAGTTTCCATTTCTCCCCCTTGACATAGATAGATTCCCGATATATAATGCAGATGCTGATATATCGATAATCTATCTATGAGGAGGCGCTGTATGGAACTGGAAAAGAGCCTGGTCAGCGGCAGCATGTCCCTGCTGGTGCTGAAGCTGCTGGAGGACGGGGACCTGTACGGCTACCAGATGATCGCGGAGCTGCGGCGGCGGAGCGAGGACGCCTTCCGCCTCAAGGCGGGGACCCTCTATCCCCTGCTCCACAGCCTGGAGGAAAAGGGCCTGGTGGCCGCCTATGAGCAAACGGCGGAGTCCGGCAAAACCCGGCGCTACTACCACCTGACGAAGCAGGGCCGGGACGCCCTCCGGGAGAAGGAGACGTCCTGGAACGCCTACGCCCGGGCCGTGGGCCGGGTGCTGAAAGGGGGCGCGTGCCTTGCCGGAGCGTAAGACCATCGCCGCCTACCTGGAAGCGGTGCAGGAGCAGATCCGCTGGAAGCGGGCCCGGCCCGTGCTGATTCAGGAGCTGGAGCGGCACCTGGAGGACCAGCGGGACGACCTCCTCAAGGAGGGCAAGCCGGCGGAGGAGGCGGAGCGGCTGGCCGTGGAGGACATGGGGGACCCGGTAACGATTGGAACGGAGCTGGACCGGGTGCACCGCCCCCGGCCCCAGTGGGGACTGCTGGGGATGACCATCGCCCTGGCGGTCATCGGGGTGGTTCTGCGGGTGGCCTTCCGCGACGTCAGCGAGGGGCCCAACACCGGCCTTAACGCTGCGCTGGAAAAGGCCCTGGTTTCTCTGGGCCTGGGTACGGCGGCGCTGCTGGGGATGTACTTTCTGGACGTGTCCCGGCTGGTCCGGCACGCCCGGACCGTGTACATAGGGTCGCTGATAGTACCGGCTCTGCTCAATACGATCCACCCCTATTTGTATCCTCATCTATACCCCTCTTATCTCTTCACCCTCACAGTGGTACTCTATCCTCTGGCCTATGCCCTTTGGCTCTATAGCTTCCGAGGCAAGGGCTGGAAAGGGGTTCTACTTACCATCTTGGGCGGCGTCCCTCTGGCGGCGGTCTGCTGCCTCATCCCCAGCAGCTCGGCCCTGTTCATCCTGCTGTTCTCCGGATTGGCGGTGACGCTTTACGCGGCGGGGCGGGACTTTTTCGGCGTGGGCCGGAAGAAGGGTCTGGCGGCGGTCCTGGCGGTCCCGGCCGTCCTGCTGGCCTGGCTGCTCTCTCAGGGCTATCTCCACTCTTTTCTCGGAAGATTGAAAATTGCCCTCAGCCATGAGCTGGACCCGCAGAACAAGGGCTTTATGGGCTGGATGCTCCATATGTTCTGGAAGGACGTTCCACCCCTGCGGCATCACGAGTCTTTTGGCGCCGCCATCCAGGCCGGCGTCCGGGTCCGGGTCTATACGGACAATACCAACATTTTCGGCGGCAAGCTGCCCTTTGACTACAGCAGCGACCTGCTCCCCGTGTCCGTGGCGGTGCATTGGGGCTGGGTCCCCCTGCTGGTCCTGCTGGCGGCGCTGGAGGGTCTGTTCCTCTGGCTTCTGATAAAGGGCCTGCGGCAGAGCTATCTGCCGGGCCGCTTCGTGGTGCTGGCGGTAACCTTGACGCTGGGGCTCCAGACCCTCTTCAGCGCGGCGCTGAACTTCGGCTTTGTGCTCTTCTCCGCCAGCCTGCCCCTGGTGGTGGGGAATTTCCAGACTGTCCTTGACATGGCCCTCATCGGCCTGGCCCTGTCGGTGTTCCGAGGGGACTCCATCGCCCGGGAGGAGCCGGAAAAGCCCCTCCGGCCCCGGAGGCGGCTGCGGATCAAGTTTGAATACCAATAAGAGGGAACCTCCCCGTCCTGCGGCGGGGAGGTTCTCTTTATGCCTTTTTAATTGGATGGCGAATGACCGTCTTCCACTTCTCCGGCGGGACCCGCCTGGCGTCGGTCAGATAAATCTCATGGTGCTGCCGGGACTCGCTCAGGTCATTGGCATAGCCCTGCTCCTGTAAAAACGCGTCCATCTTCGCCACCGACCCCGGCTCGGAGTCAAAGGAGCCCAGGTGCATGATCTGGACGCAGAGGCCCTCCTCCACCGTCAAAAACTCTGCGGCGGAGCAGTCCAGCTTCTTTTTCCGGGAGGCGGTTTCCACCGCCCAGGCGAAATCCGCCGGCGTTACGAAGTCCGGCAGGCGGATGAGGGAGGTCCAGAGAAAAGCGGACTTGTCTTTGTAGTCAAAGCCCTCCTTCCCCTCCTGCCGCCAGAAGCCCTCCAGGGGCGGGACCACGTACTCGAAGAAGCCCTCGATGTGGTAATCGCTCTTATAGCTCATTTTCAGCGTGTAGGCCACGACGTACAGCACGGCCATGGCCCGCTGATAGGCCCCGCCCTCCTGGTTGGGGTCCCCCTCTCCCCGCACGGCGATATAGTTCATTTTTGGAACCGTCACGATCTCCGGCCTGCCCTTGGGCAGATAGAACTCCTTGAACTCCTTTTTAAAATCAAAGGCCATATGGATTCCCCCTTCCTTGAATATTGTATCAGATTTTTGAAAAAGCGCAAGCGGATGTTATTTTTGGAAATCCGCCCCAAAATATTGACCGGGAGGCGGATTTCCTATATAATAAGCAACTGTCAGCGAGGACCCTATGCCGCGGCCCCGACGGGCGGCGGCGCTTTTTTCCTCTGGACTTCGACAAAATATGACGAAAGGAAACTGCCATGCGCCAAATTCGACTGCCCAAGCGCCTCCTCTCCGGCCTCTTGGCCGGGGCCCTGCTCCTCACCCCCGCCATGGCCTTCACGGATACCAACGGCCATTGGGCGGAAGCCGCCGTCAACAAATGGAGCCAGGAATACGGTGTGCTCCAGGGGTATGAAGACGGGTCCTTCCGGCCCGACGACTCCATCACCCGGGGGGCCTTTGCCGGAATTCTGGACCGCTTCCTCCAGTTCCAAACCGCCTCCCCCGCCGGAACCTTTTCCGACACCGCGGAAAGCCGCTGGGAGAACTCGATTTTAAAGCTCAACGCCGCCGGGGTGTACTTGGGCAGCGAGGGCAGGGCCCTGCCGGGGGACAGCATCACCCGCCAGCAGGCCATGACCATGGTGGCCCGG
>CAQVQZ010000215.1 GCA_948902155.1 uncultured Oscillibacter sp. | reverse complement strand
GGTCGTACTCCCGGAGGTAGGAACCGCTGTACGCATACGTCCCGGAAATCACGCCTTTCGTATCCGCATAGGTCAAAGCCGTGTCCGAAACCGTGACGAAGCGCCCCTCCTGCTCCCCGATGGCGGCCACCAGGCCGCCGGAGATGCTGTAATTTGCCTCCGGTTCTTCCCCCGGCATTTCATAGAGGACTATGTTGCTGACAAAAACGCCGTTCTCCTGCCCCAGCGTCACCGCGGCCAGACAGTCCCCCAGGACATACCCGTCCAGGACAAAGCGCTGGGAGGACTGAAACTCAAAGTCCGGAATCTCATCCAGGTCCTGACCGTATACCCGGACGCTGCCCTTGTACCCCCGCTTCTGGGCCGTCACCGCCAGCCGGCCGTCCTTGTTCAGGGAGGCCGCTATGTAGGGTTCCTCCTCATCGGCGGTGAGCTCCAGCAAGAGGCCCGTCTGGTCCAGAACGTACAGCGCCGTTCCCCCCACGTCATAGGCCGCGGCTCTGCCGCCTCCGGTGACAAGGGCGGGGGACGCCATGGTCACCGCCGCGGACCAGACCTCTTCCCCCGCGGCGTTGAAAAGACGCAGCGACGCATCCGACAGCACCACCAGGCTCTCACCCAGAAGGGCAAAGCGGTTTTTGGAGGCGGCGTCGTAGTGGTACACCACCTCGCCCCCCGCCTGCTCCGACCGGCCGTAGTGGAGGTAACGGCGGAGGATGTCGAAGCCGGTGCCGTCCCGGTAGGCGGCGAAGAGCACCACCAGCAGCACCGCCGCCAGCATCAGGGCAAAGCTCAGAAAGCTGCGGACAGGATGCCGCCCCTCTTTGGAGTTGTCCACGCGTTTCTCACTCATTCAGCCTTCCGTCCTCATACCAGATTCTTGTCAGGTACAGCCCGCCGGGGGGCACGGTGGGCCCCGCCAGGGTCCGGTCCCCGCTCTCCAGAATGGCGGGGATGTCCTCCGGGGCGAACTTGCCCTCGGCGGCGTAAAGCACCGTTCCCGTGATGGCCCGGACCATGTTGTACAAAAAGCCGTCGGCACAAACCCGGAGCTCCAAAAGGTCCCCGTTCCGGGTCACGTCGCACCAATAGATCGTGCGGACCGTGGTCCTCGTCTCCGTGCCCACGGAGCGGACGGCCCGGAAATCGTGGGTCCCCACAAACATATGGGCCGCCCGGTTCAAAAAGTCCTCGTCCAGGCGCTTTGGGTAAAAGTAGGCCCGGTTTACATAGAAGGGATTCTTGAAGCGGGAATTGTAGATACGGTAGGTATACTCTTTTTTGATGCAGGAGCCGATGGCGTTGAAATCCTCCGGGACCTCCACCACCTCCCGGACGGCAATGTCCTCCGGGGTGTGGGTGTTGATGGCGTAGGGCAGGCGGTCAACGGGAATCCGGCTGTCCGTGCGGAAGTTGGCCACATACCGCTCCGCATGGACCCCGGCGTCCGTCCGGCCGCAGCCCGTCAGGTGGACGGGGCCGCCGCAGACCTTGCCGATGGCCTTTTGCAGGGTCTCGCAGACGGAGACGGCGTTCTTCTGCACCTGCCAGCCGTGGTAGGCGGCGCCGTTATAGGTGAGTTTTAAGGCGATGTTCCGCATGCGCCGCCTCCTTCATTTAATCCCAGGTGACCTTGGGCCAGTCCGCCTCCGGGGCGAGACGCTCCCCGAGGCCGTTATCGTCGATGCTCCAGCCGTTCAGGAAAAACTCATAGCCAAGGCCCGACTCGTCCCGGCAGAAGAAGGTCAGGATGAACTCGTCTCCAATCGAGGCCGACGCAGACAGCTCCTCACAGGTATACTGGCCGATGGTCTCCCCGTACATGGCCGTCTTCTCCGCCGCCACGTCCCCGTTCCGCCGGAGGCGGAACACCTGGCCAAAGAGCTGGGGAAGGCCGGTCCCTTCAAAGCCCTCCAGTTCCGCCTCGCAGAGGCTGACCGTCAGCGTGCCGGTCTTGTCCGCGTTCCGGGCGTAGCTTGGTCCGCCGATGCCCCAGCCGCCGCACTGCACCGGCAGGAGCATCGAGGCGCTGTCCCAGCCGAACAGGTCCTCTTCCTTCCGGAGCCCGCCGGCGCTCACGCCGGCCAGCAGCCGGACCCCCTGGCTGTTCACGGGGATTTCCACCGTGCCGGAGTACTGCCCCGCCTCGCCGGTCATCGCCGCTTGGCGGGTATTTGTCCCCTGGACCGCCGTCAGGCGGACCTGGGTGTCCTCCCGCCACTCCTTCAACCGAAGGGACACCTCCGCCCGCAGGCAGCGGGACGCCGGGTCCACGTCCACAGCGTGCAGTTCCCAATCCTGGACCAGCTTGTCCGCTTCTGTCACCGTCCGCTGGACGGCCTGGACCCGCTCGTCCAGCCGCCGCGTCTCCATCTGCAAATTGGTCTCGACGCTTCCAAGCTGTCCCCGCAGGTCCGAAATCTGGCGGAGCTGCCAGAGGTTCAGCCCCAGCAGCGCCACGCAGAGAACCAGCGTCAGAACCTGCATCCGGTTTTTCTTCCCGTCCATAGCGACCTCCTTGTTCTTTAGTCCCAGGTGAGCTTGGGCCAGTCCTCCCAGTGGTAGCCGCCCGGCGCGACGTCCCGTTCCTCCACGGTGATCCAGTCGTGGAGCAGGAACTCATAGCCCAGGCCGTTTTCGTCCCGGCAGAAGAAGGTCAAAGCCATCCGGTCCCCGGGCTGAGCCTCCGCGGTCAGCTTCCCACAAAAATAGCCGTCCAAGCGGTCCCCCGCCTCCGCCGCCTGCTCCGCCGCGATCTCGTAATTTCGCCGGAGGCGGAACACATGGTCCTCTGTCTCGAAAGCGCGGGCAGCGTAATTTTTCGTATGCAGCTCCGCGCCGCACTCATACACGGTAAAGACGCCCTTCAGATACTCCGCCTGGGGCCGCCCTCCCTGGGAATTGCACCGGACCGGCAGCAGCTCCCCCGTGTCGTACACGCCGCCCAGGTTCTCCCGGCGTTCATCCCCGCCGTCCCGCGTCACCAGATCCAGGGCAAACTCCAGCCGCCCCCTGTTCAGGGGAATCTCAAGCACTCCGGTAAAGGCGCCCTTTCCGTCGCTGGTAAGGAGCGCGGAACCCTCCCCCACCGTGCCGCCGTCCCCGGTCCACAAAAGCTCGGCGCCGGTGTCCTCCCGCCACTCCTTCAGCACGGCGGAAACCGCAAGCTCCAAACACCGCTTCTCCATATTCACGGAGGGGGTATAATTCCAGTTTTGGACCAGCCTGTCCATCTCCTGCAATTGGGTATAAACCGCGGACTCCATAGAGCGGATATCGTCCATAATGGCAATCTGCGCGTCGGATATCCGGTGTTCCAGTTCTTCCAGCCGTTTCCCCTGCCAGAGGTTCAGCCCCAGCAGAAGCACGCATAGGACCGCCGCAGCCTTTCCCCAATCCCGCCTTTTCTGTTCCATTGAACGCTCCTTTCCTCACAGCCCGAAGGCCCGCAGGGCGATCACCCCTGCCAGGATCAAAACCCCCAGGGCCAGGGCGATATAGTCCCGGCGCTCGTACTGCAAGACATGGAGCTTCGTCCGCCCCTCCCCGCCGTGGTAGCAGCGGCACTCCATGGCCGTGGCCAGCTCGTCCGCCCGGCGG
>CAQVQZ010000214.1 GCA_948902155.1 uncultured Oscillibacter sp. | reverse complement strand
CCGTACTTTTTCTTGAAAGAAAAAGTAGGCAAAAAGAACTTTAGCGCGCTCTGATTGTCTGGAGGTTATCCGGGCCGAAGCGACGGCAACGTAGTGGTACGATGTCGAGACCGCCGGAAAACAGAGCGGTACATCGACGCAGAAACCCGATAACGAAGCAATACGGCAATTAGGCAATACAGCTACGGAGCGGCGCAAGTTATGGATGATTTAGTCTGGAAGGGTTAAGAGGGCCTATGGAATACACACACAAGCCCGTCCTGCTGGACGAGTGCATCCGGGCGCTGCGCATCCGGGAGGACGGCGTATATGTAGACGGCACCCTGGGCCGGGCGGGGCACTCTCGTGAGATCGCCCGGCAATTGACCACTGGACGCCTGATCTGCATCGACCGGGATGCCGCCGCCATTGAAGCGGCCCAGGAGCGATTGGCTCCCTGGCGGGACCGGGTGACCCTGATCCACAGCAACTTTGACCGCCTGGCCGAGGTGCTGGCGGAAGAACCGCCCGTCGACGGCCTCCTGTTTGACCTGGGCGTGTCCTCTCCCCAGCTGGACGACGCCTCCCGCGGCTTTTCCTACATGCAGGACGCCCCTCTGGACATGCGGATGGACCGCTCCGCGCCCCTGACGGCGCGGGAAGTGGTGAACGCCTGGAGTCAGGAGGAGCTCCGCCGCATTTTATACGACTACGGCGAGGAGCGCTATGCCCCCGCCATTGCCAAGGCCATTGTCCGCCGCCGGGCGGACAAGCCCATTGAAACCACGCTGGAGCTGGTGGACGTCATCAAGTCGGCCATGCCTCCGGCGGCGCTGCGGGAGAAGCAGCACCCCGCCAAGCGGAGCTTCCAGGCCGTCCGCATCGCCGTCAACGGCGAGCTGGACGCCCTGCCTCCCATGCTGAAGGCGGCGGCGGACAAGCTCCGCCCCGGCGGACGGCTGGCGGTGATCACCTTCCACTCCCTGGAGGACCGCATCGTCAAGCGCACTCTCCGGGAGCTGGCCCAGGGCTGTACCTGCCCGCCGAACTTCCCCGTGTGCGTCTGCGGGAAGAAACCCCTGGTCCGCCTGGAAAAGCCCGTAGTCCCGACCCCGGAAGAGGTAGCGGAGAACCCCCGCGCCAGAAGCGCCCGCCTCCGCACAGCCGAAAAACTCCAGCAGTCCTAAGCGAGAAACCTGTAATCGGAAGAAGCCAAATAGTAACCGAAAACAGTTAAACCCCTCAGTGGAAGCAGATATAAACCAGCAGAATTGAGCGGAATCAAGCAAAATCTACAGCAGCAAACATCTATCAAATTTGCAAATCTCCCGTTACCGTGCGGCAAGCCGAAACACCCGCCGGACCCGGTAGCGAGATGAAAGTTCTTTTGCTTCTTTTCTTTCAAGAAAAGAAGGGGGAGGTGGATTCATGGCGGCAGCGGCGCGGGATACGAAGTATCGGGGCAGACAAGCGGTCAACGGCAGTCTGGCGTATGACCTGGATTATGCAGTCCGGGAACGGGAGCTGCGCCACGCCGGTGAGTCCGCGAGGCGCCCGGAAAAGGCGAAGGTCCATGCCGCGCCGAAGGTCCAGGTCCGGGAGCGGCAGTATGTCTCGATGCTGACGGTCCTGAGCGTGGCGGCCATCATGGGGCTGGCCATGCTGGTGCTGCTGAACTACGTCCAGCTGACCCGCCTGTCCTCGGACACGGTGGAGCTGCAAAACCAGCTCCAGGAGCTGGAGACGGAGAACGTCCACCTGACCGCCCAATACCAGCAGATGTTTGACATGGCGTCTGTGAAGGAGGCGGCGGAGTCCGCCGGGATGCACAAGCCCAGCAGCACCCAGATGGACCGGCTGGACCTGAGCGGGGGGGATTCGGCGGTGGCGTACCGGCAGAAGGAGCCGGGCCTGCTGAGCCGCATTCTCAAGTCCCTTCACGGCGGCGTCTACGCCGTGGTGGAATATTTTGACTGACCGCCGCACTATACTTGATTGGAAAAATCCTTCGGCCCTGTTTGAAATCGCATCGAAGCGGGCGGACGAAGCATCCGCCGCGCTTCCTGGGCAGCGGGAGCGTCTCCCGCCGCCCGTACAATGTCGAACGATTTTCTCATAGCCCCGCGCCGCAGCGGCGCGGCCATTCGGCAGATTTCAAACCCGGCCTTCATGATACGTGCGAACCAGGCGGCGCGTCCGCGCCGCGGCCGGGGCAGGAAGAGAACGTCTTCTTGCTCTTTGTTTATCTCCGGACACCCCTGGCAAATAAGATTCCTTTACTGTCTTTGCAAACAAAGGCTTTCAGCGTAAGGAGGCAGACGCATGGCGAACCGCATCCCCAAAACTCCGGCAATGCACCGAAAAAGTGAAGCCGCCCGCCGGGCCAACCAGATCATCCGGGGCCGGACGCTGCTGCTGATGCTGGTGCTGGGCGTCCTGACCTTCCTGGTGCTGATCTGGAAGCTCTACGACCTCCAGATCAACCAGCACGAGGAGATGCTGGCCCGCGCGGTGAGCCAGCAGACGAGAGAGGTCTCCATCACCGCCTCCCGGGGCACCATCTACGACAAAAACCGCAACATCCTGGCCAGCTCCACCACGGCGGAGACGGTGTATGTGGACCCCCTGCGGATTGACGCCTTCGTGAAGAACCAGATCCAGGCCCAGGATGAGGCGGCGGCCAAGGCCCTGGAGAAGGGCCAGACCTACACCCGCCGCCCCATCCGGGACCAGAGCTACATCGCCCAGGGCCTGGCCCGCATTCTGGACATGGACCAGGAGTCCATCGAGAAGAAGATGGAGAACGTTGAGGCCGAGTATGTCATCCTCCGGAAGAAGACGGAGAAGGACATGGCCGACGAGGTCCGCCGGTTCATCAACGGCGAGATCGACCCCGAGGGCAACGAGATTCCGAAGAAGGAACAGCGGAGCCTGGTGGGCGTTCACCTGGAGCCGGATTCCAAGCGCTACTACCCCTACAACGCCATGGCCGCCAACGTCCTGGGCTTTGTCAACGCGGAGAACAAGGGCGGCGTGGGTCTGGAGTCCAAGTATGAGGACGATCTCTCCGGCGCCGCCGGCATGACCATCTCCGCCAAGAACAACCGCAACCAGCCCATGCTCTTCGACTACGAGCAGTATTTCGACGCGGAAAACGGCAGCGACCTGATGCTGACCCTGGACATCAACGTCCAGATCGCCCTGGAGAAGGGCATCGAGTCCATGCTCAGCAAGTTCGACGCCGCCAACGGCGGCACGGGCATCGTCATGGACGTGAACTCCGGGGCCATCGTGGGCATGGCCTCCTATCCCAACTACGACTCCAACCAGCCCGGCGTCCTCAACGACGAGAAGCTGAAAGCCAAGCTGGAGCGCCAGCTGGAGGACATCGAGAAAAACCGGGACCAATACGAGGCGCAGGACGCGGCGGAAGCCGCCGCGAAAGCGGAGGCGGGCATTGAGGACGACGGCGAAAAAAAGGTGAGCGCCTATGAGAAGGCGGTGGCCAAGGCCAAGGACGACGCCCGCCAGAGCCAGTGGCGGAACAAATGCATCGACTCCCGCTATGAACCCGGCTCCACCTTCAAGCCCATCACCCTGGCGGCGGCGCTGGAGGAGGGGGTCA
>CAQVQZ010000213.1 GCA_948902155.1 uncultured Oscillibacter sp. | reverse complement strand
GCTATGTTGTATTAGGCGAAATCTCACATTCACCCTTTACAACATACATCTTTACAAAATCCGCCCGTCCGCCGTGAGGAACAGCTCCACGGGCCGCTCCAAGGAGGCGAACTGCATGGGGGTCATCACCGCCGCATAGCCCCCAGCGTTGGTGAACACCACCACGTCCCCGCAGTCCAGCCGGGGCAGTTCTATCCCCTCTGCGGCCACGTCGGCGGCGGTGCAGAGGTTGCCTACCAGGTTGACCTTCTCGCAGGGCGGCTCGTCCTTTAAGGTCTTGATCTCGAAGGCGTCCCGGCAGGTAAACAGGGGCTCCCAGGGGGCGGGGTCCGCCTCGGGGGAGAACTTCCCCACCATCTGGGCCAGGGAGGGCCGGGAGAAGCCGTTGAGGGTGTTCTTCAAAATCAGGTAGGTGGTCCCCCTGGAGACCTTCCGGTCCAGCACCTTGGAGACGTACACGCCGCTTTTCCCCACGGCGTAGCGCCCGGACTCAATGAGGAGCTTCGTCCGGGGGTGGGCCTCCTTGAAAGCGTCCAGCCGCTCCGCCACCGTCCGGCTGAGGGCTTCTACGTCCAGGGGCTGGTCCTTGGGGGAAAACTGGATGCCCATGCCGGACCCCATGTTGACATACTCCAGCTCCCGGCCCAGGGCCTGCCGGACCCGCTCCGCCAGGGCCAGCATATTCTCGTAGTACCCCGCCAGGGCGGAGACCTGGAGCTCCTGGCTCCGGAGATGGACGTGGATGCCGGTAATGCTCACATGCTCCAGGGGCGACTCCTTGAGAAAATCGTAAAACTGCTCCTCGTCGATGCCGAACTTGGAAGCCTGTCCCTCGCCGCCGAAGAAGGAAAAGCTGGGATTGAGCCGGACCCCGGCGCAGATATCGGTCCCGGACTCCCCAGAGGCCTGGTCCAGCCGTTTCAGCTCCCCCAGGCTGTCGGCGATGATGACGGACTGGGAGAGGGCTTCCCGGAGGTCGGAGAGGGTCTTGCCCGGCGCGGAGTAAAAAATCTGCTCCTTAGGCAGTCCCGCCTCCCGGGCCAGGAGGACCTCCCTCAGGCTGGCGGCGTCCGCCCCGAAGCCCTGGCCAAAGACGCTGCGGACCACGTGGGGGTTGGGATTGCACTTGACAGAGTACAGAAATTCCACTTGGGGAAAGTTCCGTTTCAGACGGGTCATGTCCTGGATGATGCGGTTCTCGTCGTAGAGGTAGAAGCTGTCATGCTGTTCCGCCTGCCGGGCGATCACGGTGTTCAGGTCCATAGGATACCCTCCATTTCCAATCTTTTCCTCATCATATCATAGGGTATCCGGCACCGTCAAGGCGAATCCGGCGGCAGAATAGCAAAAGAGCGCGAAATACCTCATTTTCGCGCTCTTTGTTATACATAACGCCACCCAACACGGAAGCGCCCTATATCTGCTGCGGTATCTGCGCAAAAAAGTCGGAGGGTCCAGGGGGGCGGCCCCCCTGGCGGAGTGCAGGGGCAAAGCCCCTGTAAGCGCACCCCTCAATTCCGAGGCAGAAACAACGAAAACTTCGCCCCTTTCCCCGACCGGGAAAACGCCTTCACATAGCCCTTCTGCCCCTCGGCGATCTGCCGGACCAGATACAGCCCAACGCCCACGCCCTCGGCGTCCCAGACCTCCGTTCCCCGGTAGAAGCGCTGAAAAACCCGCTCCAAATCCTCACTTGGAATACCCGGCCCGGTGTCGACAACGTCGATCCGGACAAACAGCTCATAGGACCTGGCGCGGATGGTTACGCCGCCCTCCTGGGTGTATTTGACGGCGTTGTCGATCAAATTGCACACCGCCTCCACCGTCCACTTGGCATCGAAGACCGCCTCGGCCTCCGTGGGCTCCAGCGTCAGCGCCAGCCCCTTCTCCGCCGCTTTGGGCGCAAACTGCGCGGCGGCGTCCTCCAGCACCGGCAGGAGCGGCCCCGGCTGGGGATGCAGAACCAATACCCCCGCCTCCAGCCGGGAGGTCTTCACCAGCGCGTCAATGAGGCTCTGGAGCTTCCGGGCCTGACTGCCCAGGGCGGCGGTGTACTCCCGGCACTCCGGGGCCGCCTCCTCCAAAAGCTGGGTGTATAGCAGCACGTTGGCGATGGGCGTTTTGGTCTGATGGGAGATGTCGGCAATCAGCGCCTTGATCTTGTCCTTTTCCTCCTGGAGATTTCTGGCGGAGACTGCGGACGCGCCGAGATAGTGGGCCAGCCGGGTCTCCACGGCGGAGAAAAGCGTTTCGTCAAACGCCTCCTCCCGGAAGTCCCCCCGAATCGCCTCGTCCAGCATCCGGTCCAGCCGCCGGAGAAGCCGCGCCGTCCGCCACTTGTGCCAGACAAACAGCGCCAGCAGCGCGAAAAGCAGCGCCCAAAACCCCACATTCATAGGAATCCCCCGTTGCCGTCGCTTCAGCCTGGATGCTCTCCAAACAACCAGAGCGAGCGAAAGTTCTTTTCGGTTCCTTTCACCCTAAAGGGTGTACGGGGGCTCTAAGCGGCAAAGCCGCTAAGAGCCCCCATATCTTTCAAGAAAAGGAACTCAAGAAAAAGTAACCCATGTGTAGCCGATGCCGTAGACAGTTTTCAGGAAGCGGGGCTTGGAGGGGGTTTCCTCCAGCTTTCCCCGGAGGCGCTTCAACGTGACAGAAAGGGCGTTTTCGTCCACGTACTCCGCTCCGTCGGTCCAAATCCGGTCCACCAGCTGGCCCCTGGACAGGGTCCGCCCCCGGTTTTCCACCAGCAGGCGCAGTAACTTCTGCTCCGTCTTGCTCAGCTCGATGGGCCGGCCGTCCTTGGAAAACTCCATCCGCTCAAAGTCAAAACAGAACCCGTCCAGCACCACCGGCCCGCTCTCCGCCGCCCCGCCACGGCGGAGCTGGGCGTTGACCCTGGCCCGGAGCACCGCCAGGGAAAAGGGCTTGGTCACGTAGTCGTCGGCCCCGGACTCCAGACCCGCTACGATATCGGTCTCCGTGTCGTTGGCCGTCAGCAGAATCACCGGGACCCGTTTGGCCCCCGCCCGGACCTCACGGAGGAAATCCATCCCGTTTCCGTCGGGCAGATTGACGTCCAGCAGCAGCAAATCGAAGTCCCCGCCCGCCAGGGCGGACCGGGCCCCGGACAGGTTGTGGCACAGGACCAGCTCCGCCTCCGGGCCCTTCAGCGCCAGACACAGCCCTTGACCCAGGGCCATGTCGTCCTCCACGATCAGAATCCGTTTCATGACACCGACAGAGAGTCCTCCAGCACCAGCCCGGGGTTGTGCTTGGTGAGGAAGCCCACGGACCACTCCCCGCCGAAGGCCACCAGCAGCCGCTCCTTGAAGTCCTCCAGAATCGCCGCGCCGGTGCAGAGCACCAGCTCGTCCGGCTTGCAGGGGCACTCGGCGATCAGCCGCAGATGGTCGTAGGGCAGGCCCGTCATATAGAGGTCCACGCCATACTCCGCTTTCATCCGGTACTGGAACACGTCGAATTGCAGCGTGCCCACCACGCCGACCACGACCTCCTCCATGCCCGCGCCGGGGAGCTTGAAAATCTGAATCGCGCCCTCCTGGGCAATCTGTTCCGTGCCCTTGATGAACTGCTTGCGCTTCATGGTGTCCTTGGGGGAAACCCGCA
>CAQVQZ010000212.1 GCA_948902155.1 uncultured Oscillibacter sp. | reverse complement strand
CCCTCAGCGGCGAGGGCGACGTGAAAAACATGCAGAAGCTCATCGACATGCTGGAGGACAATGACGACGTGCAGAACGTGTGGCACAACTGGGACAACGATTGAGAAAACAGATCGGGACGCGCCGGAATCGGGCGGTCCCGATTTTTTCCTCCAAGTATTAAACAAAAATTTAGTTTTGTTTATATATTTCGAGCGCTGCGAAATTTTATTGAAAAAAGAGAAACGCCGGGGCGGTTTCGCTGTCTTTATGAGTGAAGGGCCTTCAAGAAAGGGGAGAGGCGCATGAAGGATCATGAGATCGTAGACCTGTACTGGAAACGGGACCCGGAGGCCATCCGGGAGACCGGGGCGAAATACGGCGGGTACTGCTTCGCAATCGCCCGGAACATCCTGACAGACAGCCGGGACTCGGAGGAGTGCCTCAACGATACCTGGCTCAACGCCTGGAACGCCATGCCGGAGGAGCGGCCGTCGCTTCTGGCTCCTTTCCTGGGAAAGATCACGAGGAATCTGGCCTTTAACCGTTACCGGGCCCGCCGGGCGGAAAAGCGGGGCGGGGGAGAGCTGCCTGCGGTGTTGGAGGAGCTGGCGGAATGCGCCTCCTCTGCGGACACCCATGGAGAGGTGGAGGCGCTGGAGCTGGGGGAGGCGGTGGACCGCTTCCTGCACACGCTGCCGGAACGGGACTGCAATCTCTTTTTGCGGCGCTACTGGTTCGCGGAGCCCATGGCGGAGATCGGCGGGCGCTACGGACTGCGGGAAGGGGCGGTGCGGAGCAGTTTGTTCCGGAGCCGGGAAAAGCTGAGAAGCTATTTGCAAAAGGAGGGATTGCTGTGAACGCGCAGGAGCGCTTATTTCTCGCCATCGGCCAGGCGGACCCGGAGCTGGTCGCCCGCAGCGAGCGCCGGAGGCGGAGGTCCTGGGCCTGGTACGGGCTGGCCGCCGCGGCCTGCCTGGTCTGTGTCCTTTATCTGCGGACAGCGCCGGTAGTGGCTCCGCCGGAGGACCCGCCGGTCACCGCGCCGGAAGGGCCGGTCTCGACACCCAATGGCGGCGTGCTCACGCTGCCGGAGCAGGGTGGCGGAATCGGAAGCCTGCGGCTGCTGAGTTATGCCCCGCAATCTCAGGAAAACGGGGTGGATTTCCTGATTTACGTCAATGAGGAGCAGTTTTTTATCCGTGAAGAGAATGGACTTTACAGCATACGAAATAGAAGCCCTTTGCCGGAGGATTTTCCGGAATGCGGGCTGGATATCTTCCATGTGCCCGGCACGTCTCCCGATGAGGCCAGGAAAGCGGCGGAGAAGTCCCTGGAAGAGCGTTATGGGCAGGTCACCTCGGAAGAATTGGCCGCCGCACTGCCGGGCGCGCCCTATCTGCGGGCCTGTGCGGGCACAGATTGGGATTCCGAGCAGGCGGAGCTCTGGTTCGTGGGCGACGGACAGGGAGGGACTTTCGTCCTAACCGCCCGCTACTTCCTGGAGGCGGAAGAGGGCCTGGGAATGCGGTTCCGGGACATGGTATCCAGCTTCCGGGTGGTCTCCCTGAGCGAAGTCGTGCCGGAGTGGATGCGCTCCCTCTACGAGACGGCGGACCGCCTGTTCCCGGCGCTGCTGTCGGATGACCTCTCCGGCGTCTCCGACCTGCTGGCGGAGGACGCCGGCCCGGACGCCTATGGAGAGAATGTCTGGGAGCATGCCGCCATAGCCTCCGTGGACTACACGCCGGACAACGATCAGGACCCGGACTCTGCCATGGTATCCGTCAAGCACCGGCTGAATCTGGAGGAGGGGGAGAGCTATAACTATCTGACCATGAAGCTGGTCCGGCGGGAGGGCCGGTGGCTGCTGGCCTGGTCCGGCATCGAGAAATGAAAAAGAGCGCCCCGCTTGTATAAGCGGGGCGCGTTTTGTCGGAGGCTGGGGTTTACTTCGCCAGGACCTTCTTCAGATTGGCGAAGCGGGGCAGGGAATCCTGCTTCGGCAGCTTGGGCTCGCCCTGGATGAGGGGGAGCACATAGTCGATGAAGGGCTTTTCCACGCCGTTGTGGGCGGCGTTGATCCACTCCAGGGGCACCTTCTTCTCGGTGTTGGCCACGTCGGTGAGGCCCAGCAGCTTGGTCTTGCAGACGTACCTGCCGTCCTCATAGCCGCGCTCGAAGCCCACCATCTTGTCGGTGATGCCCGCGGCGGCGTTCTCCACGGCGGCCTTGCCGGACATGAAGGACTCCTCGATGTCGGTCTCGGAGGCCAGGTGCGCGCCGCAGCGCTGGAGCAGGCTCAGCTCGATGCCCCGGACCTTGGCGCCGGTCTTCTGCTTCACGGCCTCGGCCAGCATCGCCGCCAGACCGCCCAGCTGGGCGTGGCCGAAGCCGTCGGTGGCGGAGGTCTTCGCCTCGGAGACGAAGGAGCCGCCGGCGTAGTGGATGCCCTCGGAGACGGCCACCATGCAGTTGCCCTTCTCCTTATAAATGCGCTCCACGTCGGCCAGGAACTGGTCCATGTCGAAGTCCACCTCGGGGAGGTACACCAGGTCGGGGCCCGCGCCGTAGGCGGTGGCCAGGGCGGCGGAGCCAGCCAGCCAGCCGGCGTGGCGGCCCATGATCTCGATGATGCAGACCATGCCGGTGTCATAGACCCGGGCGTCCTGATAGACCTCCATGCAGCTGGTGGCGATATACTTGGCGGCGGAGGCGAAGCCGGGGCAGTGGTCGGTGCCGAAGAGGTCGTTGTCGATGGTCTTGGGCACGCCCATGACCCGGCACTCATAGCCCACCTTCTGCATATACTTGCTGATCTTGTTGCAGGTATCCATGGAGTCGTTGCCGCCGTTGTAGAAGAAATAGCGGACGTCGTATTTCTTGAAGATCTCCAGAATGCGCTTGTAGTCGGTGTCGTCCACCTCGGGGTCCTTCATCTTGTAGCGGCAGGAACCCAGGGCGGAGGAGGGGGTGTATTTCAGCAGCTCCAGCTCGGCGGGGTCCTCCTGGCCCATGTCGAAGAGCCGGTCGTTCAGCACGCCCTTGATGCCGTGCTCCGCGCCCAGGACGCGGGTGATGTTGGGGTTGTCCAGAGCGGTGCGGATGACGCCGTATGCGCTGGCGTTGATGACGGAGGTGGGTCCGCCGGATTGGCCGAAGATGCACGCGCCTTTCAGTTCACTCATGAGAAAAGCCTCCTAATTTGTTTTCTTCCTTTCCAAAGACCAAAATCCATGGTCTTTTTATCATACCATTCAAAAAAAGAATTGTAAATACTTGCATTTTATTTTTTTTGTGATATCATCATAAAAGGAAATCGTTTTCGTCTCTGAAAACCGGAAGGAAAGCGGGCCGGGGGCCCCCTCCGGCGGGGAGGCGGGACAAATAAATTTTGTCAGGAGATGATTGTTATGGCACTGGTCACTTCCACCGAGATGTTCAAGAAAGCCTATAACGGCGGTTACGCCATCGGCGCCTTCAACGTCAACAACATGGAGATCGTCCAGGGCATCACCGAAGCCTGCAAAGAGGAGAAGGCCCCTGTAATTCTTCAGGTGTCCAAGGGCGCCCGGGCTTACGCCAACCACACCTATCTGGTGAAGCTGGTGGAGTCCGCCGTCATCGAGTGCCCCGAGATTCCCATCGTGCTGCACCTGGACCACGGCGACAGCTTCGAGACCTGCAAGAGCTGCATCGACGGCG
>CAQVQZ010000211.1 GCA_948902155.1 uncultured Oscillibacter sp. | reverse complement strand
GCTTTTTGGCGATCCAAGGTGTTTTGCAGCCCGCGTCCATGACGATGAAGGCTGCTTCCGGGAATCGGCCTGTTTCCTGGCCATACACCGCATCCCACGCTGTGCTGCCGTTTGCATTTCCGGCTTGATGATTCAGCACTTTGTTCAGAATATGCGCAAAGATTTCCTCGCTTAATTCCGGAGGGACGCGGTTGCAGAACGCATAGCTTACCGTTGCAAAATGTGGGATTTCCTCCAGCAAGTTGTATCCCGGGAACCACCGGTACGCCCCATTTACTTGTAGTTCCCGATACGTCTGCCGCAGCGACAGAATCCCAAACAAATGCTGAATCAGCACCATTTTAACCAACACCGCCGGGCCTGTTCCCGGCCGTCCGTTGTCTGCGGAGGAATATGGCCGCATCCGCTCATAGATCCATTCATAATCCATTGCCCGCTCTACTTTCCGCAGCAGATGTTCTTTCGGCACAATACCTTCTATATCTGTCAGGACTACTTCTTTCCGGTTGTCCTTTTTCCGGCTTTCTACTCCGCTTCACCTCTCCTTCATTTTACCAAAAAACCTCGCCTCTGGCGAGGTTTTTTGACAGGCTGGCAAGGCCCCTGCTTCGATTGAAGCGGCGGCCTTGTCTTCAGAACCCGGATGCAAGGGTTATGAATCCAGGTTCTAATGCTCCGCCTCCCCGGCCCGGGCGGCCCTCTCCAGCGTGTCCAGCTCCCGCAGGGCCCGGAGCTGAATGGGCACCGCGCACAGCACGGTCAGCACGTCCGCCGCCGACTGGGTCGTCTCCACCCCCAGCAGGCCCAGGGAGTGGGACAGGACATACACCAGCGGGATGAAGAACACCCCCTGCCGGGACATGGCCAGGAAGGTGGCCCCGGCGGTCTTGCCGATGGTCTGGAGCATCATGTTGCTCATAACGGTCCACCCGGAGAGGCACAGCGTGACGCACTGGAACCGCAGAGCCGCGGTCCCGATGGCCACGACCTCCGGATCGTCCCGGAAGAGGGCGATGAGCCAGGGGGCAAAGGCGAAGCCCAGGGCGCTGACCGCCAGGAGGAAGCCGGTGGAGGTCTTCACACAGAACCAGAAGCCCTCCTTCACCCGGTGGTAGAGCCGCGCGCCGTAGTTGAAGCCGCAGACGGGCTGGAAGCCCTGACCGAAGCCGATCATGGCGGAGCCGCCGAACATCATGATCCGCTGGACCACGCCCATGGCGGCGATGGCCGCGTCGCCATAGGGCCCGGCGGCCCGGTTCAGGCAGATGGCGGCCACGCTGGCCAGGCCCTGCCGCGCCAGGGAGGGCAGGCCCCCCCGGACGATCTGGACATAATAGGCCGGCTTCAGCTGGACCCGGGAGATGTGGATATGGAGGTTCCCCCCTCCGGCGCAGCCCGCCAGCAGCAGGCAGAAGCTGACAAACTGGCTGACGATGGTGGCCCAGGCCGCCCCGGCCACCCCCAGGCCGAAGGTGAAGATCAGCAGCGGATCCAGGGCGATGTTCAGCACCGCGCCGCTGGCGATGCCCACCATGGCGTAAGAGGCGGAGCCCTGGAAGCGCAGCTGGTTGTTCAGCACCAGGGAGGAGGTCATCCAGGGGGCCCCCAGAAGGATCACCCGGAGATAGGCCTTCGTATAGGGCAGGATCGTCTCCGTGGACCCCAGGAACATCGCCAGGGGCTCCAGAAACAGCTGGCCCAGGCCGCAGATCAGGGCCCCCGCCGCCATGGCGGAGAAGAAGCCCGTGGCCGCCATGCTGGAGGCCCCCTCGTAGTTCTGCTTCCCCAGCTCCCGGGAGATGAAATTGCCGCTGCCGTGGCCGAAGAAGAAGCCCACCGCCTGGATGATGGCCATGAGGGAGAAGACCACCCCCACCGCCCCGGTGGCGCTGTTGCTCTTCAGCATGCCCACGAAGAAGGTGTCGGCCATGTTGTAAAAGGAGGTGACCAGCATGCTGACGATGCAGGGCAGCGCCAGCCGGCAGATCAGGCGGCTGACGGGGATTTCGGTCATCTGGTGAAATTTTTGCTGCTGTTTTTCGTCTATTCTGTCGTTCATACCATTTGCCTTTCCGAAGAGGTTCCCCTTTTTTAAGACAGTATACCACAGTTTTCCCCGAAGCGGAAGCGGGATTTTAGTGCGGATTGTTAAGGGGGGATGCCGGACGGAAGGTTTGGCGGCGGGACGGGGACGGATGCAGGGGTTCCCCGGCGCCGCGGAGGGCGGAATCCGCCGAAGGGGCCGCGGACCTGGGCCCGTGGGAACAGGACCGGGGAACCTTCGGCGGTCCCGCGCCATAGGATGGAACAGACACCCCCTCGGGGGCGTCATTTTCAGGAAACGAGGGATTCGTCTTGCGTATTAATGAAGCCTATGAGCACGCGGCCATCCTCCCCTGCTCCGGGGACGAGTGCGGCGGCTGCAATAAAATTGTTACACAGTGCGTCGACGTCACCGCCCCGGTGACGCTGACCCCCTCCGCCCAGCTGGGGACGGTGACCGTCTCCTGCCAGGGGATGCCCGTGGTCAGCTGCACCACCGACCCCTGCGGAACCACCAGCACCATCACGGTGACCCAGCGGGTCTGCGTCACCATCCCGGTGCGCTACGACGTGGGCCTGAGCACCTGCGACCCCACGATCTCCTGCGCCGAGGGCGGCTCCTGCGGCTGCAAGGGGTAAGCGGGGGCGAAAGCCCTATTGACTTCCGGGGGGTTTTGTGCTAAACTCTCAGCAATCTACTCAACGCGGCCGGGAAGAGGCCTTTGCATTTTTTCAGCCGTGCTGACGGTAAAAGACCGCCGGTTCCCGCGGGAGGGCGGAGTATTTTCAAATTCATCAGATGGGAGAAGATCATATGAAGAGAATCAAGACCCTGGAGACCCGCAGCCTCTGCGAGAGCGCCAAGAAGGGCGGCTGCGGCGAGTGCCAGACCTCCTGCCAGTCCGCCTGCAAGACCTCCTGCGGCGTCGCCAACCAGAAGTGCGAGCAGAAGTAAACAGCCGAAGCGCCGCCTCACCGGGCGGCGCTTTTCCTTGGAACTACACGGTTAGGAGGACCCTTCATGGTACATCAATACAAGCTGAACGGCTACAACATAGTCCTGGACAGCTGCTCCGGCGGCGTCCATGTGGTGGACGAGGTGGCCTATGACGTCGTCGCCCTTTACCCGGACCACACGGCGGAGGAAATCACAGCGGCCCTGCTGGAGCGGTACCCGGACCGCCCCGACGTGACGGAGGCGGAGCTCCGGGAGTGCATCGCCGATGTGGAGGCCCTGGTCCGGTCCGGGCAGCTCTACACGCCGGATACCTTCGCGGATATCGCCGGGACCTTCAAGGAGCGCTCCGGGGACGTGGTGAAGGCCCTGTGCCTCCACGTGGCCCACACCTGCAACCTCAGCTGCTCCTACTGCTTCGCCAGCCAGGGGAAGTATCACGGGGACCGGGCCTTGATGCCCTTCGAGGTGGGGAAACAGGCCCTGGACTTCCTCATCGCCCACTCGGGAAGCCGGACCAACCTGGAGGTGGACTTCTTCGGCGGCGAACCGCTGATGAACTGGCAGGTGGTGAAGGACCTGGTGGCCTACGCCCGGACCCAGGAGGAACCGCACCACAAGCGCTTCCGCTTCACCCTCACCACCAACGGGATGCTCATCGACCGGGACGTCATCGACTTCGCCAACCGGGAGATGGACAACGTGGTCCTCTCCCTGGACGGGCGGAAGGAGATCC
>CAQVQZ010000210.1 GCA_948902155.1 uncultured Oscillibacter sp. | reverse complement strand
AGGCGCAAAAAGACCTCCTGCACGGCGTCGTCCGCGTCCTGGGGGCTGCCCAGGGTGTGGAGGGCCGTGCGGTAGACCATGCTTTGGTACCGCTCAACAGCGGCGGTGAAACAGGCTTTGTCCATAGGTCGTCCTCATTTTGTGGTTGGTTGGGAGTACTCTCACTTAACATACGAGCGGGGCCGGCGCTTTGTCTCAGATTTCGGGAATCTTTTCAAAAAAAGGGCCGTCCCGCGGGACGGTCCTTCTTTTGCTCTTATTCCAGAACCTCGCCGGCGGCGGTGAGGAACAGCTCCGCCGGGCGCTCCTGAGAGGCGAACTGCATGGGGGACAGCACGGCGGCATAGGCCCCCGCGTTGGTGATGACCACCAGGTCCCCGCACTCCAGCCGGGGCAGCAGGATGTTCTCCGCCACAACGTCCGTAGCCGTGCAGAGATTCCCCACAAGGGTGACCTCCTCCCGGGGCTCGTCCTCCTTCAGCGTATAGAACCCGAAGGCTCCGGCGTGGGTGAACAGCGGCTCCCACATCGGCGGCCGGGAATCCCTGGAGCAGTGCTCCACCATTTTTTCCACCGACGGGCGGATAAAGCCGTTCAGCGTGTTTTTCGCAATGATATAGGTCTTCCCCCGGGATACCTTCCGGTCCAGGACCTTCGTCCCGTACAGGCCGCTCTTTCCCACGGCGTACCGCCCGGTTTCTATCATCAGCCGCAGGCCCGGGCGCCGCCGCCGGAATTCCTCCAGCTTTTCCGCCGCCGCCGCGCCCAGCTTTTCCACATCCAGGGGGACGTCCTCCCCGGAATAGGGGATGCCGATGCCGGACCCCATGTTCACATACGCCAGGCGGAGGCCGCAGCCCGTTTCCATCCGCTCCGCCAGGGCCAGCAGGTTCTCATAGTACCGCTCCAGAACGCCGGCGTCCAGCTCCTGGCTGTGAAGGTGGACATGGATTCCCGTCACCCGGACGTGGGGGCAGTCCTCCTCCCGCAGGAAGGCGGCGGCCTGGTCCTCGTCGATCCCGAACTTGGACGCCTCCCCCGGCCCGCCGTAGAAGGAGAAATTGGGGTTGATCCGGATTCCGATCTCCTCCGTCCGGCCCGCCCGGGCCGCGGCGTCCTCAATCCGGCGGATCTCATCCAGGCTGTCCGCGATCAGCACCGCCTTGGACAGGGCCCCCTCGATGTCGGCCATGGTCTTTCCCGGCGCCGAGTAATAGATCTGCTCCCGCTGCAAGCCCGCCTGCTCCGCCCGCAGGACCTCCCCCAGGCTGGCGGCGTCCGCGCCGAAGCCCTGGCCGAAGATGCAGGCGAGCACCCGGGGAGCGGGATTGCACTTGACGGAATACAGGAATTCCACCGAGGGGAAGGCCGCCTTCAGCCGGCCGGTCCGCTCCAGAATGCTCCGCTCGTCGTAAAGGTAAAAGCTGTCGTGGGTCTTCGCAATGGTTCTGAGGGTTTCCGCCGGAATGTTCATGGTGTGTTCCTCCCAAAATTTGACCGCCGCCCCTTTACCGGGCCTCCAGCCGTTCCCCCGTCCCCAGGTTCTTCGCCAGCAGCCTCGCCAGGGGAACCCCCAGGGCATAGCATGCCGCCGCCTCCCCCAGGCCCACCGTCAGCGCGTTCAGCCCGTACACGGGCCAGAAGGCCCCGCCTTCCTGCCCCACGATGAACCAGGCGATTTCCGCCCCCACGATCACCGCGTTGCACACCACCGGCGGCAGGGCCGCCAGCCACAGGCTGGGCATCCTCCGGCTCCACAGCGCCGCCAGCAGCGTCGCCAGGGTTCCGAATACCCAGTCCAGCAGGATGGGCGAACCCAGCAGATTCGCCAAAAAGCACCCCACCGCCAGGCCGGGAACGGCCTCCGGGAACAGGAAGGGCAGCACCGTCAGGGCCTCCGCCGCCCGGAACTGAATCCCCATGTACTGCGGGATGGGCAGAAGCAGGGTGGCCGCGGTGTAGACGGCGGCGATCAGCCCGGCCAGGGCCATCCGCCGGGTGGAAAACCGGGTTTTTCTCATAAAACGTTCCTCCATAATTCCGCCGGACGGAAAACGCCCCGCCGGCCTCGTGTTCACCGGGTCCCGGGAGGGGACCTTCGGTGTGTTTCCGGAGACCGCGGAGCGCGGAAGAACGGCCGGCAAGCCCCGGGTTCCCCCGAGTCCGTTTGTAAACAGACTCCGGAGCCCGGAAACAGGCAGACGGTCTTTGTCCGCGGTAAGGCCGCGGCAGCCTCCATTTTTTTATGCGGCTCCGGCAGACCGGAGCCCGGCAGGGTGATGGCACCTGCCGGCTGCATATTGATCATCGGCAAACCCAAAGCGGCCGGCGTTTCCGCCTTGCAGCCGCGGGCCCCGCTTTGGCCCTTGTTCCGGCCGTCGAAGCCCCGCCGCCCGCCGCGTTCAGCTTTGCCGGTTCCATCATAGCATAGGGCCCCTGAAATGGCAAGGGAAAAATTTCCCTGTCAAAATAAGTCAAAAACGCTTGACGAAAGTCAAAAGCTGTCTTATACTACTACAAGTTCATCAGTTGCGCAAACGGATTGATTTGTTACGTAAAGGATTCAGCTATGAAAGTCACCATCAGCGACGTGGCCCGCCTGGCGGGGGTTTCCACCGCCACCGTTTCCCACACCATCAACAACACCCGCTATGTCTCCGGAGACACCAAGAAAAAGGTCTATCACGCCATCGACCAGCTGGGCTACACCCCCGACGCCTCCGCCCGGAGCTTCCGCACGGGGAAGAAGAAGACCATCGGCTTCATCGTTCCCGACATTTCCAACAAATTCTTTGGAACCATCATCGAGTCCGCGGAGAACTATCTCTCCGCCCAGGGCTACCACCTCATCATCGCCAACACCAAGGAGAACATGGAGCGGGAGGAAACCAACCTCCGCCTTCTCACCGCGGGCCTGGTGGACGGGCTGCTGATCGCCAGCACCATGGACGATTTTCAGCGCCTGGACGCCCTGATTCCCGCCGGGTTCCCCGTGGTCCTGGTGGACCGGACCTTCGGCACTCAGAAATATTCCTCCGTCTCCGTCTCCAACTTCCAGCCCATTTACCGCAGCGTCTGCCGCCTGGCGGCCAGGGGAAAGCGCCGGATCGGCATCATCGGCGGCCTGCCCCGGCTCTCCACCACCAAGGAGCGGATCGCCGCCTACCGGGCGGCGGCGGCGGACTGCGGCCTGGTGCAGGACGAATCCCTGATTCTCTACGGGGACTCCATGGAAAACAGCGCCCCGCCCTGCCTGGACCGGCTTTTGGAGCGGGGCTGTGACTCCATTGTAGTCTGCCAGGGCCTGATGGCCTCGGTGACCATCGCCTATCTCCGGGGGAAGGGCATCCAGCCCCACCGGGATTTGGACCTGGTCAGCTTTGTGGATTACGACACTCACGCCTATGAGTTTTACTATGACCAAGTGGACCGGATCATCCAGCCGGTGGAGGAGCTGGGCCGGGCCGCCGGGGAACAGATCCTCTTCCAGGTGGAGCGGCCGGAAATGCCCCTCTTGGAGCGGGTGCTCACCTCGGCCTACCGCCCCTTCCCGGAGGCGGGGGAATCCGAGTCCGCCTGACCGCCGTCCCTCCCGCGGCCGAGAAAAAGCGCAGGAACCCCTTTCGTTCCATCCTATCCCATTTCAGCGGTTCTGACAGATTGAAACGTGCCCGGAACCTCCGTTCCGGGCACGTTTTCTCATTCCTTTTCGAACACGTCCTTGCCCATCTCGCAGATGGGGCAGACCCAGCTCTC
>CAQVQZ010000209.1 GCA_948902155.1 uncultured Oscillibacter sp. | reverse complement strand
TCGCCGCCGTCTCCGCCGCCGTCCGCCGGAACCGGGTGGGCATCTCCCCCAAGCACAAGCCGGTCAGCTTCATCTTTGTGGGCTCCACCGGCGTCGGGAAGACGGAGCTGGTGAAGCAGCTGGCCACGGACCTCTTCAACACCCCCGACGCCCTGATCCGCCTGGATATGTCGGAATTTATGGAGAAGCACTCTGTTTCCCGGATTGTGGGCTCGCCCCCGGGATATGTGGGCTATGACGAGGCGGGGCAGCTGACGGAGAAGATCCGCCGGAAGCCCTACGCCGTCATCCTCTTCGACGAGATTGAGAAGGCCCATCCCGACGTGCTGAACGTCCTGCTCCAGATTCTGGACGACGGTGAAATCACCGACGCCCACGGCCGGAAGGTAAATTTTGAAAACACCATCATCGTCATGACCTCCAACGCCGGAAGCGCCACGAAGGAGGGCACCGTGGGCTTTGACCGGAGCTTCAGCCAGCAGGACAGTGAGAAGGCCATGAAGGCCCTCCAGCAGTTCCTGCGGCCGGAGTTCATCAACCGGGTGGACGCGGTCATCACCTTCAACCGCCTTTCCGAGGAGAACTTCCGGGCCATTGCCCGGATCATGCTGGATGAGCTGCGGGACTCCCTGAAGGAAAAGGGCATTGCCTTTACCTATGACGCCACCCTGGTGGATTTCCTGACCCAGAAATCCTATTCCCGGACCTACGGGGCCCGGAACCTCCGGCGGACTATCCAGAAGGAACTGGAGGACCCCATGGCCACCAAGATTATCAACAGCTATGAGGAACCCATCATCGGCATCAATGCCGCCGCCGAAAACGAGCGGGTTTGCCTCAGCACGCTCTAAATTCCTGCCGCCGATTGGTGCAGCTTTTGATTTCGACAAGCCGGGGACTTTCCGCCGCCCGGCGGGAAAGGAAGGTCCCCCATGCTGTTTCGAAAAGACATCGATCCCCGCTGCGCTTACTGCAAGCGGGGGCAGCAGCTGAACGAACGGGAGGTGGCCTGCGTCAAGCGGGGCGTGGTGCCGGTGGAGCACGCCTGCCGCGCCTTCCGCTACGACCCGTTGAAGCGCGTTCCGCCCCGTCCGGCGGCGCTGGACACCAAGCGGCTCAGCGAGGAGGATTTTTCCCTCTAAGCCCGCGTTTATGACGGTTCCGCCCCGGCGAAGCAGTTCGCCGGGGCGGCTTCACAGAGATTGAAAAGGAGGCTTTTCCATGGAACTGCGGCAGATTACGGCAGTCTATTTCAGCCCTACCGGCGTGACGGATAAGGTGGTGCGCACCCTGGCGGAGGCCCTGGCGGAGGAGCTGGGTCTGCCCCTGACCTGCCGGAGCTTCACCCGGCCGGGGGAGCGAAGGGAGGTTTTGCGCTTCAGCGGCGAGGAGCTGGCCGTCGTGGGCACGCCGACCTATGCCGGGCGGGTGCCCAACAAGCTTGCGCCGGACCTCCGGGACAAGCTCCGGGGGGAGGGGACCCCGGCGGTGGCGGCGGTGACCTTCGGCAACCGGGCCTATGACAATTCCCTGGCGGAGCTCTGCGCCCTGCTGGAGGAAACGGGCTTCCTCACCCTGGCGGCGGGAGCCTTTCCGGGCCGCCACGCCTTTACCGACGCCCTGGGCGAGGGCCGCCCTGACTGGGACGATAAGCGGGCCGTCCGGGAATTTGCCGGGCGGATTGCCGGAAAAATCCGGGTTCTGGAGGAGGCTCCGCCGCCGGTGGAGGTCCCGGGAGATCCGGAGGCGCCCTATTACATACCCAAGGGCCTGGACGGGGAGCCGGCGAAGTTCCTGAAAGCCAAGCCCCGGACGGACCTGGGCAAGTGCTGTAACTGCGGCGTCTGCGCCCGAGCCTGTCCCATGGGCGCCATCAACCCGGAGAACGTGGCGGAGGTGCCGGGAACCTGCATCAAGTGCCAATCCTGCGTGCGGAAGTGTACCCACCGCGCCAAGTATTTTGACGATCCGGCGTTTCGTTCCCATGTGGCCATGCTGGAGCGGAATTTTCCGGAACCGAAGAAAATCGAAACCTTTCTGTGAGCGCTGCCGCAAAAAGACCGGGGACTGCCGTCCCCGGTCTTTTTGGTTCGCCTGAAGGAAAGGGGCTCGTCGCTTCCCGGCGGGCCCGGGTTTTAAAGGCTTGAGAAACGCGCCGCCTGTAGGCGGACGCGCGGGATTTATGCGGCGGTCCGCATTTCCTGCCAATACTCGCCGATCATCCGGATATTTTCCTCAAGGGATTTGCCGCCGTCATAAAGCGGGTCCCCGGTCCAGAACTCCAGGTCGTCCCTGAATTCCGCGCCGGGCCCGCCGGAGCGGGATTCGCCGCTCTCCGTGGTCAGGAGCAGCTCGCTGTCCTCCAGGAAGCCGCGGACCGTTTCCAGAAACGCGGCGATGGCCCCGGGGTCAAACTGCGCATGAACGGGACTGCCGGAGTTGACGTCAAATTCCACGCTTCCCTCCCGGAGGATCTGCTCCTCTCCGGTTTCGCCCAGGGAAAAGAGCTGATAGGCGTACGTGGCAAGGCCCTGGTACATAACGGGCTCATAGCGGAGCAGATAGTCCGCTCCGTCCACCCGGCAGGCGAAATAGGAGCCCCAGCCGGGGTGGGCCACATGCCGGGACCGGCTCCAGTAGAGGCGGTTGTCCGGGGTTCGGACCCGGAGCTCGTACCAGCCGGTCCGGTGCTGCGCTTCGTCCCCATAGACCTCCACCAGCTCTGCGATTTCCGGCTCCCCGTCGTGGTCGAAGTCATAGCTTCCCGGAAGGGGTTCGCGGCTCTCCTCCCAAACGGTTCCTTGGAGGCTTCCGTCCCGGGTTACGACGGCGCAGGTGTAAAAGCGCTGCTCTCCGGCGTCCCCGCCCCGGCCAATCGTCAGGTCCAGGCTGCCTTTCGACTGCCACGCGCCCCAGGGCTCACCGTAAGGGAGAGCGGTGTATTCCGGAATCGGGCTCCCGTCCGGCAGGGCAAAGTCCCAGCTGGTCCAGCCCGCCGTCTCAACAACGGTGACGGAGCACCAGGTCCGCGCTTCCCGGGCCAGGGCGGCAAAGCCCCCCTCCGGAGACCAGAGAATGGACTGGGTATAGGCCCCGTCTCCCTCCCAAAGGACCTCGCCGGTTTCCGCGTCGGTGATCTGCACCTTCTCCGCCGGGTAAAGCCCCCCCGAGGCAATCCCCTCGCGGTGGCCCTCCACCCGGGCCAGGAAGCGTCCGTCCGGGGAACGGGCCTCCCCCTCCAGAAGAGCGGGCCGGATGGGGTCCCCCTCAGCCGGGAGCTCCGGCTCCATGGGAGTTTCCAACTCTTCCGGCGCGGCTTCTTCCGGCGGCGCCTCTTCCTCCGCCTGTCCGCAGGCCGCCAGCGCCAGCAGCAGCGCCAGGATGATTGGAAGCTTCCGCAGGCTCCTCTTCATGGGTTCCACTCCTTTTCGGTTTGTATGGTACCAGGTAGTACCAGGTACCAGCAAGCAGTATAGAGCGCCGGGCGCTTCCCGCACAACTTCAAAGCGGTTACACTTCTTTACAATCCGGTAACACCCCGCCGCCTCCCATTTGGAGAAGCCGAAAACCGGCGTCCTCCGTTTTTCAGCCGGGAAGCCGCCGCGCGCATGGGGCTTTGCGGACCCTCAGACCCGAAAAAGGGGCCCGCTTTTTTTCAACTTCGTTGACGATACCACTTGTGCTTTCCCAGGAAATCGTTTATAATAGCGCTTAAGTGCTGGTTCAGCCGGGGGCGGAAGCCGCCCCTTGACAATACCGGGAAAGAAAGGACGTTCTCATGATCCAATTCAAGTCTGAACAAGGTGAGATCTCCGTCTCGAGCGCCGTGTTCTCCAACA
>CAQVQZ010000208.1 GCA_948902155.1 uncultured Oscillibacter sp. | reverse complement strand
AGATGGGGGACCGGCTGCTGGGCTACGACGGGTGCATGAACTTCTTCTCCGGCCCGACGGACAAGGCGTTTTCCGCCACCATCAACCTCTACAACTGCCACTATTCCTCCACCCACATCCTGGGCACCACCGGCGGCAACACCGACGATCTGAAAGAGGCCATCCGCCTCGCCGCCGAGGGGAAGATTCGCCCGGCGGTGATGGTGACCCATGTGGGCGGGATGGACTCCATTGTGGAGACTACGAAGAACCTTCCCGATATCCCCGGCGGGAAGAAGCTGACCTACACGCAGTTCGATATGCCCCTGACCGCCATTTCCGATTTCCGGGAGAAGGGGCGGACCGATCCCCTCTTCGCCCGCCTGGCCGACTGCTGCGACGCCCATCACGGCCTTTGGAATTCGGAGGCGGAGAAGATTTTGTTCCGGCACTTTGGCGTCATTTGACCCCGCGGAAAACGACAGCCGGGCCTCGCGGCTGTGAGGTCCGGCTGTTGGTATGCAGTTCATTCCACAGTGACGGATTTGGCCAGGTTCCGGGGCTTGTCGATGTCGCAGCCCCTTTGCAGCGCCACGTAATAGGCGAAGAGCTGGAGGGGCACGATGGACAGCGACGGCTGGAGCAGCGGGTGGGTGTCCGGCACGGAGATCACCCCGTCGGCGGTCTTTTCCATCCGCTCCCGGAACGCCTCCGTCGTCACCGCCAGCACCGAGGCCCCACGGGCCTTGACCTCCACCACGTTGCTCATGGCCTTGTCGAAGAGGGCTGCGTAGGTCCCCAGGGCCACCACCAGGGTGCCCGGCTCGATGAGGGAGATGGTTCCGTGCTTCAGCTCCCCGGAGGCGTACGCCTCCGAGTGGATATAGCTGATCTCCTTGAGCTTCAGGGAGCCCTCCAGGCCCATGGCGTAGTCCAGGTTCCGCCCGATGAAGAAGATGGAGTCGTGGTTGAAGAACCGGGAGGCGAAGTATTTCGTGTCCTCGAAGTTCTCCAGGTACGCCTGCATCTTCTCCGGGAGGAGCTGGAGCTGGGTGAGGATTTCGCCGTACTCCTGGGGGGAAATGGTTCCCAGGAGGTCCGCCAGATACAGGCCCACCAGGTCCAGCGCCGCCAATTGGGTGGAATAGCCCTTGCTGGTGGCCACGGCGATCTCCGGACCGGCCCAGGTGTACAGCACGTCGTCCGCCTCCCGGGCGATGGAGCTGCCCACCACGTTGCACACCGCCAGGGTCCGGCCTCCCAGGCGCTTGGCCTCCCGGAGGGCGGCCATGGTGTCCAGGGTCTCGCCGGACTGGCTGATGGCGATGACCAGGGTGTGTTCGTCCACCAGCGGCTGGCTGTAGCGAAATTCGGAGGCCAGGGCCACCTCCACCGGGCGGCGGAGAAGCCGCTCCCAGGTGTATTTGCCCACCACCCCGGCGTGGTAGGCGGAGCCGCAGCCGATGATGTAGATGTGGGAGATGCTCCGGGCCTCGTCCGCCGTCAGGCGGATGCCGTCCAGCACCACCCGGTTCTCCCGGATGCGGGGGGAGATGGTCTTGCGGACGGCCTCCGGCTGTTCCAGGATTTCTTTAAACATGAAGTGGGGATAGCCGCCCTTTTCGGCGGAGGCCGCGTCCCAGTCGATGCGGCTGTGCTCTTTTTCCAGGGGGTTCAGCTCGTCATCGAAGACGTCCACGCTCTGGGCCGTCAGGACGGCGATCTCCCCGTCGTTCATATAGGCCACGTCCCGGGTATGCTTGACAATGGCCGTGGCGTCGGAGGCGATGAAGTTCTCGCCGTCGCCGAAGCCGATGATGAGCGGGCTGTCTTTCCGGGCGGCGATGAGGGCGTTGGGGTAGTCGGAGCAGATGATGCCGAAGGCATAGGACCCCTCGATGCGCCGCAGGCAGCGGCCCACGGCCTCCAGCATGTTGCCGCACTCGCGGTAATGGAAGTCCAGGAGGTGGGCCACCACCTCGGTGTCCGTCTCCGAGGCGAAGGATACCCCCTGCCGGGTGAGCTGTTCCTTCAGCTCCAGGTAGTTCTCAATGATGCCGTTATGTACCAGGGCGATCTTGCCGTCCCCGCTGACGTGGGGGTGGGCGTTGGCGTCGTTGGGCTCGCCGTGGGTGGCCCAGCGGGTGTGCCCGATGCCCAGAGTCCCCTCCAGGTCCGCGCCGCCGTGGGTCAGGTCCGCCAGGACCTGGAGGCGGCCCTTGGATTTCCGGACCTGGAGGCCCTTCGCCTCCGACCGGACGGCGATTCCGGCAGAGTCATACCCCCGGTACTCCATCTGCCGGAGCCCTTCCAGCAGCACCGGGGCCGCCTGCTCCCGGCCTACAAAGCCTACGATTCCACACATGGCGCGGTACCTCCTTTTTCCAGCCGCAGGGGCTGGTGAAACTGTGTTTTTGCCTTCCCTGCATTATACGGAGATTTCTTCCATTTGTCAACCTTCAACAAACGGAGATGACTTTTTTGGACAACTTAGACATAGAGTTTTGGGAGGCGCTGGAGGAATTGGTCCGCGGCTCGGAGGTCGTGATCGACCGGCCCAACGGAAGCTCCCACCCCCGGTATCCCGGCGTCCGCTATCCGCTGGATTACGGATACCTGAACGGCGCCGCCGCCATGGACGGGGAGGGCGCCGACGTGTGGATTGGAACGGGGGCGCGGCGGGTGAGCGGGGCCATTGTGACCGTAGACTTGCAAAAGCGGGACACGGAGATCAAGGTCCTGCTGGGCTGCACGGAGGAGGAAACAGACGCGGTCCTCCGGTTTCACAGAGAAGTCCTGCACATGGGCGCGATGCTGGTCCGGCGGTGAGGGCAAAATTTTGCCAACTTTTTCCCCGCCCGCTCTTGCCGTCGACCTGCCAAAATGTTATACTGGTTTCAGCCGCTCTTTTGGCGGGAAACCACAAAAATCCATCCAAGGAAAGGACGCTGTATCATGCTGAATGTAAAATCTTTCCAGATTGAACACTTTATCCCCGCAAACTACCAGGAAGCCGCCGCTCCCCGGCTGGCCGAGGCCCAGGAGAAGCTCCAGAAGCACACCGGTCTGGGCCGCGAGTTTACCGACTGGGTCCGCCTCCCGGTGGACTACGACAAGGAGGAGTTCGCCCGCATCCAGGCCGCCGCCAGGAAGATTCAGGAGGACTCCAAGGCCCTGGTGGTCATCGGCATCGGCGGCTCCTACCTGGGCGCGCGGGGCGTCATTGAATATCTCTGCTCCCCCAACTACAACCAGAAGAAGAAAAAGACCCCCAATATCTACTTCATGGGCAACGGCCTGTCCGCCGACGCCATGCAGGAGGTCTTTGACCTGATCGGCGACGACGATTTCTCCGTTAACGTCATTTCCAAGTCCGGCACCACCACCGAGCCCGCCGTGGCCTTCCGCTTCTTCCGGGACGCCCTGGAGCGGAAATACGGCAAGGCCGGAGCCAAGGGCCGCATCTACGCCACCACCGACAAGGCCCGGGGAGCCCTGAAGTCCCTGGCCAACGAAGAGGGCTGGGAGAGCTTCGTGGTGCCCGACGGCGTGGGCGGGCGGTACTCCGTCCTCACCGCCGTGGGCCTGCTGCCCATCGCTGTGTCCGGCGTCGACATCACCGAGCTGATGGGCGGCGCGGCCAAGATGATGAAGGTCTGCGAAACCGGCTCCTTCGAGAATCCCGCCTGGACCTACGCCGCCCTCCGGGACGCGCTGTATCAGAAGGGCTGGAGCATCGAGGTCCTGGCCTGCTACGACCCCGCCTTCCGCTTCATGCTGGAGTGGTGGAAGCAGCTCTACGGCGAGAGCGAGGGCAAGGACGGCAAGGGCCTCTTCCCCGCCAGCGTGGAGTTCACCGCCGACCTCCACTCCATGGGCCAGTATATCC
>CAQVQZ010000207.1 GCA_948902155.1 uncultured Oscillibacter sp. | reverse complement strand
AGATGCCGCCGGAGACCTTCACATAGTCGATGGTGGGGGGCTCGGGGTCCCGGGAGCTGATCTTCACCAGGTTGACCTTCCCCACCTTGCCGGCCCGGACGGCCTCGTAGACGGCCCGGTGGTTGTGGTCGAAGCGGCGGTTGAAGCCCACCTGGAGCCTGACTCCGGCGTTCTTCGCCGCGGCGATGACCTCCTTCACCCGGTCGATGCGGTAGTCCACGGGCTTCTCCACGAACACGTCCTTCCCGGCCTCGGCTACCTTAATGGCGTACTCCGCGTGCAGGTCCGTGGGGGAGCAGACCACCACGGCCTTGATTTCGGGGTCCTTCAGGATGACGTCCGCGTCCTTGACGATGTTGGGAATGCGTAGCCGCTGGAGGAACTCCACAGTCTCCTGGCTCATGTAGGGGTCGGCGATGGTCTTGATCTCCATCTCCGGGACGAATTTGGCGATGTTCTCCACGTGGACCCGGCCGATGCGGCCCGCTCCGATGATGCCGATTTTGATGGTTTTCATATGCGCTTCTCCTTATTTAATAACGGATTTAAAGTTTCATGATGGCCTTCACCGCCTCGGCGGTGGTGGTTTTCGGAAGCAGCTCGAAGCCCACGAGGCCGGTGTAGCCGGTTTCCTCCAGGCAGGCGAGCACATTGGCGTAGTTGATCTCTCCGGTGCCGGGCTCGTGCCGCCCCGGCGCGTCCGCCACGTGGATGTGGCCGAACTGGTCCCCGTAGGCCCGGATGTTGTCGCAGAGGCTGCCCTCGTTCAGCTGCATATGGTACACGTCGTAGAGGACCTTGAGCTTGGGGGAGCCGATCAGCCGGGTCAGCTCCGCCGCCATCCGGGTGGTCTGGAGGAAATTGCCCATGTGGTCCGTGGTGACGTTCAGCGGCTCCAGGTTCATCTGGATGCCGGACTCCTCCGCAATTTTGGCGCACTCTTTCAGGGTGCCGAACATGGCGCAGAGCTTTACCGTGCCGCTGAGATTGTCATAATGGTCCATGACCACGCCGCCGTCCCCCAGGCCGTTGGAGTGGATGGTGAGGGACCGGGCCCCCACCTTCTTCGCCGCCTCCACGGACCGGCGGAGGAAGGCCAGGTAGTCTTCCTTCTGCTCCGGGTCGATGAGGGAGAGGTCCGCGTCCCCGTTGAAGCCGGAGATACCAATCCCGGCCTCCTCCGCCGCCGCCTTTACGGCGTCCAGGTCCTTGTCCGTCCAGCTCCAGAACTCCACAAAGTCGAAGCCGTCGTCCTTCGCCGCCTGGAACCGCTCCAGGAAGGGAAGCTCACGGTACATGGGCTCAATGCAGGCTGATGTTTGAAAGGTCATGGCTTGGCGTCCTCCTTGCTCAATTTGTGCTTTGCACATTTTCAGATTAAGCACATAATAGCACATGCGGGGCAAAAGTCAATAGCGAACCACGCGGCTGCTTAAAAATGGGCAAATCCGCCAAAAAAGGGCCTCTGCTTTTTGCGCATTGACAAAAAATGTGTTTCTGTATATGATAGAAGCGACATTGTGCAGGCACACAACAGGAGGCGGCAGCCATGAAAAGCAGACCGACAATGCAAATGGTAGCGGAGCTGGCGGGAGTCTCCCGCGGGACGGTGGACCGGGTCCTGAACGACCGGCCCCATGTAAACGAGGAGGCCCGGCGGCGGGTTTTGGAGGCCATGCGGGAGCTGGGCTACGTCTCCCCCCGGGAGGTCTACCGGCGGCAGGCGGACGCCGCCCTCCGCCCGCTGACCCTGGGCGTCCTGCTGCCCAACTGGGAGGGCCAGTTCCGCACGGAGGTGACGGAGGGCGTCCGTCAGGCATGCGAGGAACTGGAGGAATCAAACGTGCGGGTGCTGGTCCGCCGCTGTGAGACGGACCTGCCCCAGGAGGCGGTGGAGCTGCTGGAGGCCATGAAGGCGGAGGGGGCGGAGGGCTTTGCGGTCTGCGCCGTCAACGACCCGGCGATTCAAGGCTGGATCGCGGCCGGCGTGGAAGCGGGAATCCCCTGCGTCACCTTCAACTCGGACCTGCCGGAGAGCGGGCGGCTGTGCTTCGTGGGCCAGGATATCCGCCAGGCGGGCCGGGTCGCCGCCGGGCTGCTCTATAAGTGCGTTGACCGCCGGGGGCCCATCCTGGCCACCGCCGGAAACCTGAAGTTCGACGGCCACCGCCGGCGGCTGGACGGCTTCCGGGAGCGGCTGGCGGAGCTGGGCTTTCCGGCGGAGCAGATCGTTGTCCGGGAAACCTATAACGACTATGAGACGACCCTCCGGGTGGTTTCCGAGTCCCTGGAGAAATGGCCGGACCTGCGGGGGATCTACATGGCGAACCTCAGCGTTTCCGGCTGCTGCGCCGCTATCCAGCGGGCCGGAAGGACCGGCCGGGTCCACGTGGTCTGCCACGACATCAACGAGAGCGTCCGGAAGCTCATCCAAGCCGGCGCGGTGGACTTTACGATCCCCCAGGATTTAAAGCGCCAGGGCTGCGCCCCCCTGCTGCTGCTGCGGGACCACCTGCGGAAAAAAAGGCCCCTGGAAGCCGGGCGGCCCCAAGGGCGGATTCATATCCTGTGCGCGGAAAACCTGGAGGGCTGACGGCTGCCAGACGGGGCGCTCCGCCCCAAAAACGTCATTGCCAACCATCGGAAGAGATGGTATAATATCCGCCGTGATCTTCCCGGACAGCCGCCCGCGCCTGCGGCGCATGGCTGCCGGAATGAACCGGAGGGCCTGACGCTATGAAACGGAACTATCTTCTCCTGCTCTTGTCCATAGGAGCGCTCTTTCTCCTGTCCGCCTGCGGAGAAGCTCCCCCCGTTCCGGCGGACGGCGGCACGGAGGAGCAGACGGTCGCCCTCACCGTATGGGGGGCGGAAGAGGACGAGGCCCTTCTCCAGGAGATTTTCGCCTCCTTCCAGTCCCGCTACGCCGGGGAGGCCCGCTTCCGGATCACCTATCAGCCCCAGAGCGAATCCAGCTGCAAGGACGCCCTGCTGGGCGGCCTGGAGAGCGGAGCCGACGTGTTCGCCTTTGCCGACGACCAGGTCGCCGCCCTGGCCGCCGCCGGAGCCCTGGACCCCATTGAAAACGCGGAGGAAATCCGGGCTGCCAATCTCTCTGCCTCCGTGGAAGCGGCCAGCGTTGGGGATACGCTGTACGCCTATCCCCTGACGGCGGACAACGGGTACTTTCTCTATTACGACAAATCCTGCTTCTCGGAAGAAGACGTCCAAAGCCTGGACCGGATGCTGGAGGCCGCGGCGGCCGCGGGGCGGCTGGTGACGATGGACTGGTCCTCGGCCTGGTATGTCTATTCCTTTTTCGGCAATACCGGCCTGGAAGTGGGCCTGAACGAGGACGGCCTGACCAATTACTGCACCTGGAACAGCACGGAGGGTCCCATCGCCGGCATAGACGTGGCCCGGGCCATGCTCGCCATCGCCGCCAGCCCCGGCTTCGCCAGCCGGACGGACACGGAGTTTCTGGAGGGCGTGCGGGACGGCTCGGTGGCCGCGGGAATCAGCGGCGTCTGGAACGCGGTGGCCATCCGGGAGGCCTGGGGCGAGAACGCCGGAGCCGCCAAGCTCCCCACCTATACCTGCGGGGACCGGCAGGTCCAAATGGCCTCCTTCTCCGGATGCAAGCTGATCGGCGTGAACGCCTATTCCCAAAATCCCCAATGGGCGGCCCGGCTGGCCCAGTGGATCACCAGCGAGGAAAATCAGCGCCTTCGCTTCAGCCTGCGGGGGCAGGGCCCCTCCAACATCCGCGCCGCCGCCTCGCCGGAGGTCCAGGCTTCCCCGGCCATCGCGGCGCTGCTGGCCCAGTCGGAGTTTTCCCAGCTCCAGCGGGTGGGCGGGAAGTTCTGGGACCCGGTGT
>CAQVQZ010000206.1 GCA_948902155.1 uncultured Oscillibacter sp. | reverse complement strand
AGAAGCTGGTGGCCTATCACGAGGTGGGCCACGCCATGGTGGCCTACAAGCAGAAGAACACCGAGCCGGTGCAGAAGATCACCATCGTCCCCCACACCCAGGGCTCCTTGGGCTACACCCTGCTGATGCCCGAGGAGGACAAGACGGAGCTGCGGACCAAGGAAGAGCTGATGAGCAAGATCGCCGTCTCCATGGGCGGGCGGGCCGCGGAAGAGGTGGTCATGGGCACCATGACCAACGGCGCATCCCAGGATATCCAGGAGGCCACCAACATCGCCCGGAACATGGTCGCCATGTTCGGCATGAGCGGCGAGTTCGGCATGATGGCCCTGGCCTCCCGCCGGAACCAGTATCTGGACGGCGGCTATGGCATGGACTGCGCCCAGGACACCGCCGCCCGGATGGATAAGGCCGTGAAGGAGCTGCTGGACGAGGCGTACAAGACCGCCGTGGAGGTCATCCGGGAGAACCGGGAGGACATGGACAAGGTGGTGGCCTACCTCCTGGAGAAGGAGACGATTACCGGCGGCGAGATGGTCGCCATCATCGAGGGCCGGGACCCCGCCCTGGCGGAGAATCCCTATGCCTCCACCCGCCCGGCGGAAATCGAGGCTCCCGCCAAAAAAGTCCACATGATCTCCGAGAAGATCGTGGCCCCGGCGGAGCTGGAGACTCCGGAAGCCATGGAAGCTTCGCCGGAGGAAGGGCCATCCTTTAAGGAAGCCGCCCGCCAAGCGGAGGCCGCTTCCCAGGCGGAGGCCGCCCCCCGGACAGAGGCCGCTCCCGAGGCGGGACCCGTTCCTGAAGAGGAGCGGGACGCTCCGGAGGAAGAGAAACCGTAACAAGCAAACAGGCGCGCCGAAACGGCGCGCCTGTTTCAAAATGACAGAGAAGGGAGTACATACGATGATCCGCAAAGCGACCACCGAGGACCTTCCCCGGATCGGGGACATCTACGAAGCTATTTTCGACAAGGAGGACCAGGGGCCGGTCTACACCAACTGGCTCCGGGGGACCTACCCCACAGTGGACAGCGCCCGGCAGGTGCTGGAGGCCGGGACCCTGTACGTGGGAGAGGACGGCGGCGTCCTCTGGGGCGTGGTGAACCTCAACGGCGTACAGCTGCCGGAGTACGACAAAATCCCCTGGACCATCCCGGCGGAGCGGGAGGAAGTGGGAGTCATCCACACCCTGTGCATCCACCCCGGACAGGCCGGAAAGGGCTATGCCAAGCAGATGGTGGCCTTCTGCGAGGAGACCGCCCGGAAGCAGGGGAAAACCGTCATCCGCCTGGACACCTGGGAGGGCAACGCCCCCGCCAACCACCTCTATCCCTCCCTGGGCTACCGCTTCGCCGGGGGGACGGAGTTCTTTTTCCAGGGGTACATCCACGAGATTTTGAACTGCTACGAGAAGAAGCTGTAAAGAAACAACCGGAAAACAACGCCCTTCGGTCCTTGACAACCGGGGGGTGTTTTTTTACAATGAAAGGGCAGAATAATCGTTTGGAGGTTTTGTTTATGAAGCGTTCCGCAGGTATCCTCCTGCCCATTTTTTCCCTGCCGTCGGAGTACGGGATTGGCTCCCTGGGGGCCGAGTCGCGGGCTTTCGCCAATTTCCTCCAGGACGCGGGGCAGTCCTGGTGGCAGATTCTGCCCGTGGGTCCCGCCGGGGCGGGGGATTCCCCCTATGCCAGCGAGTCCACCTTTGCCGGAAATCCCCTCTTCATCGACCTGGAGCTGCTGGCCAAGGACGGGCTGCTCACCGAGGAGGAGCTGGCCTCCGCGCGGGTCCCGGCGGCGGACAAGGTGGACTATGGCGCTCTGAAGGAGACGCGGGAGCCGCTGCTGCGGACGGCGTTCTCCCGGGTCAGCGGCGAGGCGGCGGAGGCCGCACGGGCCTTCGCGGAGAAGAACCCCTGGGTGCGGGAGTACGCCCTCTACCGGGCCGCGAAGCGGCGGTTTGGCGGGCTTCCCTGGTTTGAATGGCCGGACGAGGCCCTGCGCCGCCACGAGCCGGAGGCCGTGGAGCGCTGGCGGGTGGAGCTGGCGGAGGAGGTGGCCTTCCACACCTGCGTGCAGCACTGGTTCTTCACCCAGTGGGCGGCGCTGAAAACCTACGTCAATGACCTGGGCGTGGGCCTGATCGGCGACCTGCCCATCTACGTCTCCCTGGACTCCGCCGACGTGTGGAGCGAGCGGCGGGAGTTCCTGCTGGACGGGGAGGGACGGCCCTCCAAGGTGGCGGGGGTGCCGCCGGACTACTTCTCCGAGGACGGCCAGCTCTGGGGCAATCCCCTCTACAACTGGTCCGCCATGAAGGCCAACGGCTTCGGCTGGTGGATTCGCCGGGTGGAGGGCGCGTCCAGGCTTTTCGACGTCATCCGGCTGGACCATTTCCGGGGGCTGGAGAGCTATTGGGCCGTCCCGGCGGGGGCGGAGAGCGCCCGGGAGGGGACCTGGGAGCGGGGGCCCGGCATGGATTTGCTGGGGGTCCTGACCTCCTGGTTCCACGACACGGCGTACATCGCCGAGGACCTTGGCATCCTGACCGACGACGTCCACAGGCTCCGGGAAGCCTCCGGCCTGCCGGGGATGAAGGTGCTGGAATTTGCCTTTTCCGACCCCGGCAACGCCTACCTGCCCCACAACCATCAGGCCAACTGCGTCTGCTACACCGGCACCCATGACAACGACACCGTGGCGGGCTGGTACGCCGGGGCGAAGCCCAAGGAGCGGGCTTTTGCCGAGAAGTACCTGGGCGTCTCCGGGGCGGAGAACGTCCGGCGGGCTTTGCTCCGGGCGGGACAGGGCAGCGCGGCGGAGCTGTTCGTGGCCCAGATGCAGGACTACCTGGGCCTGGGCAGCGAGAGCCGCATCAACGTCCCCGGCGTGGGGAGCGGAAACTGGCGCTGGCGGCTCCTGCCGGGCCAGGCCACGGCGGAGCTGGCCGAGGAAATTCGGAGCATGACGGCCATCGCCGGCCGGTGCCCCTGGAAGCCGGAATTGGACGAAGTGGACAATCCGGAATGAAATATTTTGGAGGAACAGACAAAATTTTCCGCAAGATTTGCATTTTGTGAAAACTGACGCTATCGCTTCCCGTGTGGTTACATATATAATGGGACTGCTACATAAGATGAAGCGTTCACTTTGAACGGATGCGGAAGCGAGGAAAGTTCATGGATATTTTTTCCCTGTTTACCCTCTGCGGCGGGCTGGCGTTCTTCCTCTACGGCATGACCACCATGTCCAAGAGCCTGGAGAAAATGGCCGGCGGGCGGCTGGAACGGCTGCTGAAGCGCATGACCTCCAACCCCATGAAGGGCCTGCTGCTGGGCGCGGGCATCACCATCGCCATCCAGTCCTCCTCGGCGGTGACGGTGATGCTGGTGGGTCTGGTGAACTCCGGCGTGATGGAGCTGGGCCAGACCATCGGCGTCATCATGGGCTCCAACGTGGGCACCACCCTGACGGCCTGGATTCTGTCCCTCACCGGCATCGAGAGCGAGAGCGTGCTGCTGAACATGCTCAAGCCGGAGAACTTCTCGCCCCTGTTTGCCCTGGCGGGCATCCTGCTGATCATGGGCTCCAAGCGCCAGCGGCGGCGGGACGTGGGACGGATTCTCATCGGCTTCGCCATCCTGATGTCCGGCATGGAGATGATGAAAAACTCCGTCAGCCCCCTGGCGGAGTTGCCGGGCTTTTCGGACCTGCTGACGGCCTTCCACAACCCCCTGCTGGGCGTGCTGGTGGGCGCGGTGTTCACCGGGGTCATCCAGTCCTCGGCGGCCTCCGTGGGCATTTTGCAGGCCCTGGCCCTGACGGGGTCCATCACCTACGGCATGGCCATCCCCATCATCATGGGCCAGAACATCGGCACCTGCGTCACGGCGCTGATTTCCTCCAT
>CAQVQZ010000205.1 GCA_948902155.1 uncultured Oscillibacter sp. | reverse complement strand
GGAAGCGGTCCGTCTGCTGGCTCCCCAGCTCGTAGCGGACGCAGACGGGAATCTTATCTAGATAGCTCAGCACGTCCAGCTTGGTCAGGGCGATGTTGGTCGCCGCCTGGCACTGGACGCCGTAGCGGGTGGCCACGATATCGATGGGCCCCACCCGGCGGGGACGCCCCGTCTTCGCGCCGTACTCATTGCCCGCCTCCCGGAGCTTGTCCGCCTCTTCGCCGAACCACTCGCAGGTGAAGGGGCCTTCGCCCACGCAGGAGGAATAGGCTTTCACCACGCCGATGACCTCGTCGATGCGGACGGAGGGCAGGCCGGAGCCCACAGGGGCGTAAGCCGCCACGGCGTTGGAAGAGGTGGTGTAGGGGTAGATGCCGTAATCCAGGTCCCGGAGGGCGCCCAGCTGGGCCTCGAAGAGGATGCGCTTGTTCTCGCTCTGGGCCTGGCGCAGGAAGGCCCCGGTGTCCCGGATGAAGGGACGGATTTTCTCGCCGTAGTCCGCCACCCAGTCCATGAGCTGCTCGATGGTGTAGGGCTTGGCGTTGTAGACCTTGGTCAGGGTCAGGTTTTTCCACTCCAGCAGGTCCTCCAGGTGGGCCCGGAGCTGCTTGGGATACAGCAGCTCCCCGGCCATGACGGTCTTCTTCTGGAACTTGTCGGAGTAGAAGGGGGCGATGCCCTGCTTGGTGGAGCCGTACTTCTTGTCCTTCAGCCGGGCCTCCTCCAGGCCGTCCAGGTCCCGGTGCCAGGGCAGCAGCAGGGAGGCCCGGTCGCTGATCATCAGGTTGTCCGGCGTAAGGGCCACGCCTTGGGCGGCAACGTCCTGCATTTCCTTCCACAGGCTCTCGCAGTCCAGGGCCACGCCGTTGCCCAGGATGTTGACCACGCCCTCCCGGAAGATGCCGGAGGGCAGCAGGTGGAGGGCGAACTTGCCCTTCTCGTTGACGACGGTGTGCCCGGCGTTGCCGCCGCCCTGGTATCGGACCACCACGTCATAGTCCCGGGTGATCAGGTCCACCATACGGCCCTTGCCCTCGTCGCCCCAGTTGATGCCCACAATGGCGCAATTTGACATAATGAAAACCTCCCTGCGCCGCCGTCGGAAAAGCGGCGGTCCGCTGTTTGCGGCCAGCGGCGTGCCGGTGATATAGTGAACGCGGCTGAATCGAAGACGCTTCTTTTCAGCCGGCGGGCAGAAGCCCGCCGGGGCGCGGAGCGCCCGCGCGTTTCCTATGAAGGCGGTATGCCGCACACGCGGCTGACGGCGCGGCAAACCAGCGCCGCGTGGAAAAGAATCCCCTGGGATTCCCCTCCGCTGTGCAGACGGCCGGGCTTGTCCGGCCCTCCGGCCAACGAAAGAAGGACCGCCCCCGCGGGGCACGGTCCAAAGTTTCCCTTATCCATTATAGCCGCAGTTTCGCCATAAGTAAAGCGAAAATTCCGCATATTTTTTCCATTTGGGCGAAAATTTGAGGGGGAAAGGTATGACCCCCGGCGATTGCCGGGGGTCTGGAAAGCACAAAAAGCGTCATTTGACGGAAGGGTATGACCCTTCTATTTTTACAAAATCAGCAGCAGCCCCAGCGCGACCAGCAGCTCCTCGTCCGCGTCCTCCCGGAAGAGGAAGAAGAGCAGCGCCAGCAGCAGGAGGTCCCCGGTGTCCACGTGGTCCAGGTGGAACTGGTCCAGGAAGTGGCGCAGTACGCCGGTGAGCCCGTCGGCGGGCCGTCCGCCGCTGTTCGGCCCTCCGGGAGGATGGCCGGGGCGGTTTGGCGGTGGGCCTCCGGGCGGAGGACCTCCAGGAGAGGGTCCCCCAGGCGGCGGACCGCCAGGAGGGGGGCCCCCTGGAGACGGTCCTCCAGGGGGTGTCCCTCCCGGAGGCGGACCTCCGGGCGGAAAGCCTCCGGGAGGGGGACTTCCGGGTGGAGGGCTGTTCGGCGAGGGATTTCCATGCGGAGGATTCCCCGGCGGGGGACCGGCGGAATGGGGTTCTTCCTCCGGGATGCGGGCGTAGGTCCCGCCGTCGCTGCGGATATAGCGGTTATACATGCCTCAGCCCTCCCATCCCGACAGGAATTTTCTCCCCAGGTGGAACAGCCGCGCCAGCTGAAGGGCCCGCTCGACCTTCTCCTGCCGGTCGCTGCGCAGATAGGGCCGCAGGGCGTAGAGCAGGTTCCGGGCGTTGGAGTCCCGCTGTCCGCCCAGCTCCTGGATCAGCGGCAAAAGCCGGGACACCAGCCCCGCGTCCATACCTCCGGCCAGAGAGGACAGCAGGTCCCCGCCCGGCGGCGGATTCCAGGCGGGCTGCTGCTGAGGGGGTTGCTGCTGGGGCGGCGGGGAGGCGGAGGCTTGGCCTCCGCCCAGGGACTGGGCCAGCTGCATGATCTGTGACATGGCCTCCGGGTTGGACAGTATGTTGTTCAATTTCTCATCAAATTCCGCCATACGGGCCAACCCCTTTCTCGATTACCGCTGGACCGCCTTGTTGATGCGCTCCACCAGCTCCGCCCCCTCGGGGCTCTGCATGATCTGACTCACCATCTGCACCATGGCGGAGGTATCCCCCTTCGCCGCGGACTGGACGGCCCGCTGCAAACCGGCTCCCTGGTCGCCCTGGGTCAGCATCTGCATCAGCGCCTTCCCGTCCCGGGACTGCATCAGCGCCTTCAGCGCGGCCGGATTTTTCCGAAGCTGCTCGGCTATCCGGGCTGAGTTTTCATCCATAAACCTTCTCCTCCTTTGCGGTCTTCATGGCAGTATATGAGGCGAAGTGCAAAAAAGTGCCTGCGCGTGAAGCGCAGGCACGGAAAAGTCCTTTTCGGTGGCATCGTTCCTGTATTCATATCCGGGGGATGTCGGCTGAGCGAGGGATTTTGTCTCCAATCGAGGCAAATTTTTTTCGCGGGCTGCCGCCTGGGGGAAAATTTAAAGAAAAGTGGGGGAAAAAGACCCGCTCAGACAGCGTTCAACGGTTGTGCATACAGGTTCTTATTTGCTCGCGGTCTTCGCCGCATCGCAGTCCTTCGCCAGGGGGCAGCCCTCGCACTTGGGGCTTCGGGCGGTACAGGTGTCCCGGCCAAAGAGCACCATCCGGTGGCAGAAATTGTTGGACTCCTTGGGAGGCAGGACCTCCCGCAGCTGCCGTTCCACCTGGAGGGGGTCCTTGGACCCGTCGGTCATTCCCAGGCGTCCCGTGATGCGGATGCAGTGGGTGTCGCACACATAGGCGGGCTGGCCGTAAATGTCCCCCAGGATCAGGTTGGCGGTTTTCCGGCCCACGCCGGGGAGGCTGGTCAGCTCCTCCATAGTCCCCGGGACCTTGCCGCCGAAGTCCGCCAGCAGCCGCCGGGCGCAGAGGACCATGTCCTTGGCCTTGCCGTTGTAAAAGCCGCAGGAGTGTATGTATTCCCCCACCTCTTTCGGGTCCGCCTCCGCGAAGCTCTCCAGGGTGGGGAACCGGGCGTAGAGGGCGGGGGTCACCTGATTGACCCTGGCGTCGGTACACTGGGCGGAGAGGCGCACGGCGAAGAGCAGCTCGTAGTCCTTTTGGTATTGCAGGGAGCAGAGCCCTTCGGGGTAGATGCCTTTCAGCGTCTCGATGATGCGCTTGACGGCGGCTTTGGATTTCATGGCGGTCCCTCGGTTTCTTTCGGAAGCGTTTTGGGCGGGGCGGTTCCCCGGTGTCGGTTTTTAGTATAGCATGAAACCTTTGGGGAGGCAAGAGTGAAAATAGGACAAACTCTCAACGAAAAACGCCGGGTTAACAACAAATCTTTTGATACGATGGTCAACCGGATTGCCTGGTTGCCGTGCTCCTTCCGTTTTGTTGTAACGACAGTATAGCCGGAAAGCATACCGAACAATACGGTTCTATACTAGAGGGTGTCTACATGAGTTAGGCACGAACGGCAGCCCAAATAGCGATACA
>CAQVQZ010000204.1 GCA_948902155.1 uncultured Oscillibacter sp. | reverse complement strand
TCTCCTTGCCGCTGCCTTTTTCCCTTCATTCTGCTTTTGCTTTCGCAATCGGCACGGTAAATATCTGTTCTCATCCAGCACAAGCCGCCGGACGCTTGTCCGCTGCCCGGCGGTCCTGCGGACCGCCGTCCTCATAAAATCCGCCGTTCCGGCCAAACTAGCGGTAACTCATTGTCAGAACGGAGGATCGACTTGATTCCGTGTACCAGTGAATGCGTATACCAATCCGACGGACTCTGCACGCTGGACAGCGCCGCCGCCGCAGGACTGCCGGCTTTGGGCGGCGCCTGCGTCCACTTTATCCCCGTAAAGCGGCTCGAATCGCCTCACCGATATTCCGAACGGGCAGCAGCCGCAGGTCCGGAAAGCTCTCCAGCCCCCGGTGGGCCGGGACCACACAGCGCTTGAACCCCAGGCGGCGGACCTCCGAAACTCTCTGGGCCAGCTGGCTGACGCTCCGCAGCTCCCCGGTCAGCCCCACCTCTCCGATGGCGGCCAGGTCGCCGGGGACCGGCTTGTCCAAATAGCTGGAGGCCAAGGCCACCACGGCGGCCAGGTCCGCGGCGGGCTCGTCCAGCTGCAAGCCGCCGATGATGTTCAGGTAGGCGTCGCAATTGGACAGCTTCAGCCCGCCCCGCTTCTCCAGCACCGCCAGCAGCATTGCCGCCCGGTTGTAGTCGAAGCCGTTGCTGGTCCGCCGGGGGCTGCCTCCGGCGGAGGCCACCACCAGCGCCTGGACCTCCGCCAGCACCGGCCGGGCCCCCTCCATCACGCAGGCCACACAGGTGCCCGGCGCTTCCTCCGGACGGCCCGACAGCAGCATTTGGGAGGGATTTTCCACCTCCGTCAGTCCCCTGTCCCCCATTTCAAACACGCCGATCTCATTGGTGGCCCCGAAGCGGTTCTTCGCCGCCCGGAGGATGCGGCAGAAGGTGTGCCGGTCTCCCTCGAAATACAGCACGCAGTCCACCATGTGCTCCAGCACCTTGGGCCCGGCGATGGAGCCCTCCTTGTTCACATGGCCGATGACAAACACCGTCAGGTTCTTCCCCTTCGCCAGCTGCATCAGGGCCATGGTGCATTCCTTCACCTGGCTGACGCTCCCCGCCGGGGAGTCGATGCCGTCGTGGTACAGCGTCTGGATGGAGTCCACGATCAGGACGTCCGGCTGCTCCTGCTCCACGGCCTCCAGCATCTCCCCCAGCCCCGTCTCCGACAGGACCAGCAGGTTCCCGCTCTCCACATGGAGCCGCTGGGCGCGGAGCTTCAGCTGGTGCTGGGACTCCTCGCCGGATACATACAATACCTTCGCAAATTCACAGAGCTTGCCGCAGATTTGCAGCATCAGCGTGGACTTCCCGATGCCGGGAGCGCCGCCCACCAGTACCAGAGACCCCTTGACGGCCCCGCCGCCCAGGACCCGGTCCAGCTCCCCCATGCCGGTGGAAAAGCGAATCTCGGCGCTGTCCCCCAGCTCCGTCATGGGCCGGGCCTTGGGGGCGGCCGTGATGCGGACCCGCCCCCCTTTTCCCTTCGCCGCCGGTTCCGGCCGCTCCACCACCGTGTTCCACGCGCCGCAGGCGGGGCAGCGCCCGGCCCACTTGGGGGTCTCATTGCCGCATTCCGTGCAGAAAAAAAGCGTTTTTGGCTGTTTCATGGGTATTCTCCCTACTTATGGTTCCGCGCCTTCCCCGGCGTTCAGGTACCCCGCCGCGATGGCAAAGGCCAGCCGCAGCTGATAGGACGGGTCCTGGAGCCGCTCGGTCTCCGGGCCGTTGGAGAGGAAGCCGCACTCCACCAGCACCCCCGGCGCGGTGATATGCTTCATCAGGTAAATGCTGTCCGGGATCTGGCGGGAGTGCTTCTCGTTTCCGGCGTTGATTCCGGCGTTCAGCGCCGCCTGGATCTGGTCCGCCAGGGCCTCCGCCCCCTCCTGCCGGTTCCAGAACACCTGCGCCCCGTGGGTCACCGGCGAGGAGGGCAGGCTGTTTTGATGGATGCTCAAAAGGACCGCGTGTTCCGTCTCCTCCACGGCGCGGACCCGGTTTTTCAAATCCGAGCTCTTCCGCTGGCGGAGAGTGTCCAGGCCGGGGGCGCAGATAGTGACGTCCTCGCTGCGGGTCATGCGCGTCGGCCGGCCCGCGAAGCGCAGCAGCTCCTGGACCCGGAGGGAAACGGCCAGATTGATCTGGCTCTCCGCCACGCCGCCGGGGGACGTGGCTCCCCCGTCCTCCCCGCCGTGGCCGGGGTCGATCACTACCGTCACGGGCACGCCGCCGCTTACGGAAAAAGCCGGCAGCGCGCTCCCCTTCCACAGTACGGCGGCGAAACTCAGAACGAAGCAGAACAGCAGACCGGAGAGCACCAGATCGCGTTTTCGCAGCAGGATTACCACAGCAGACGCCTCCTCATCACATCGAACCTGTTGGAAGGATATGCCCGACAGCTTATCCCCTATGCGGGGGCTGTTCGAAAAAAGCGAGGCGTGCCGCCGCTTCCGAAGTCCGGTGCGGGCAGGTACTGTATGGATTATACCAACCTTTTCCCCAAAAAGCAAGGCGCGGCGGAACGCGGGAGCGGCTTGCCGTGCATTTTGGTATGTTTGGTGTGTCAGCGGACTTTGCAGGGCGGCGGAATAATCGGACCAGAATGCGGGTGCAGCCGTCGACCGCCCGCCTCCTTCGGACTGGGAGGCCGCAGGGGAACGGACGGCTGATAGCCGTTCCTGCATGGAAGTTCCGATCGGGACATTCCCTGGAACGTCTGTCCCGGCGGTTCCCCTTTTTCCGCCGTGTACATAGAATGAAATGAGCGCGAGACTCCTCGCGCCATCCTTACGCAATCAGGAGGAGCAACATGGAAAGACCTGATCAAATCACCGGCGGCTCCTGCGGCGCAGGAGCTGGCACACTTCCCAAGTGCGCTTCGCTGGCGTTTCCCTATATTCCGGTGCAGGAACAGAATCCCCCCCGCTTCAGCCGGGCGGAGGCCCTGCAGACCGGCACGCTGTTTCCGGGGCTGGACCTGCCCTTCAAGGCGGCCATCCAGGCGAAGACCAAGCTGGCCAACACCGCCCTGGTGGAGCTGATGGCCCTGGATTTTGCCATCAAGGAGCTGAACCTGTACCTGGACACCCACGCCAACGACCAGGAGGTTTTGCAGCTCTACTGGTCCTATCTCAAGCTGGAAAAAGAGGGCCGCGAGAAATACGAGAAGCTGTACGGCCCCCTGACGAGCAGCGACTTGACCCCGGAGGACGGCTATGTCTGGCTGAAAGACCCGTGGCCCTGGGACGTAGGAGGGAATGACTGATGTTTGTATACGAGAAGAAGCTCCAGTACCCCGTTAAGATCAAGAATACCAACCCCAAGCTGGCAGCGGCGATCATCTCCCAGTACGGCGGTCCCGACGGCGAGCTGGGGGCCTCCCTCCGCTACCTGAGCCAGCGCTACTCCATGCCCTATCCGGAGCTGAAGGGGCTACTCACCGACATCGGCACGGAAGAGCTGGGGCACCTGGAGATGGTGGGCACCATCGTCCACCAGCTGACCCGGAACCTCACCGAGGAGCAGATCAAGACTGCCGGTTTCGACACCTATTTCGTGGACCACACCGCCGGGGTGTATCCCCAGTTTGCCTCCGGCTACCCCTGGTCCGCCTCCACCATGCAGGTGACGGGGGACGTCATCGGCGACCTGTCTGAGGATTTGGCGGCGGAACAAAAAGCCCGCGTCACCTATGACAACATCCTCCGCCTCTCCGACGACCCGGACGTCAGCGACGCCATCAAATTCCTCCGGGCCAGAGAGGTCGTCCACTTTCAGCGCTTCGGCGAAACGAATCAATCAAGGTGAAGTTAAATCCTCCACTTGATTTCGTAGCTGTCCTCTGTGGCCCTAATCTCCAAAATGAGGTAATCGACCACTTCCCGCTTGCTTTCTATGTCCAGTTCATCCCAATGCGCCATATAGTCTTTCAACTGCTCTACATCGG
>CAQVQZ010000203.1 GCA_948902155.1 uncultured Oscillibacter sp. | reverse complement strand
CGGCGGCGAAGCACCCGGAGGTCCGGATTCTGAACTGCTCCGCCTCCATGCCCTACGCCGGGGTCCGCACCTATTACAGCCGCATCTACGAGGCAAAATTCATCGCCGGAGCCATCGCCGGAGCCCTGAGCCGCAGCGGCCGCATCGGCTACGTGGCCAGCAACCCCATCTTCGGCGTTCCCGCCAGCATCAACGCCTTCGCCCTGGGGGCCCAGCTCACCAATCCCAACGTGGAGATCATCCTCCGCTGGTCCTGCGTGGAGGAGAACGCCATGGACGCCCTGGCCTGGGAGGGCGTGTCCCTCATCTCCAACAGGGACATTCCCACCCCGGACCGCATCCGGGAGCCCTGGGGCCTGTGCCGCATCGAAAACGGAAAATTCCACTCCCTGGCCTCCCCCTACTGGCACTGGGGCAACGTGTATACGAACCTGGTCCGCAGCGTCTTCACCGGCGGCTGGGACGCCCTGAGCGCCCCGGAGGGCCAGGCGGTAAACTACTGGTGGGGCATGGACAGCCGGGCCATTGACATCCTCCTGGGGGAGGACCTGCCCTCCGGCATCCGCCAGATGGCGGGCATCCTCCGCCGGGGCATCATCGACGGCAGCCTCCAGCCCTTCCCCGACGCGACGCCGGATAAGATACTCCACATGGACACCCTCCTGGACTGCGTCCGGGGGACCATTCCGAAATACGAGGACCTTCTTCCCATGGCCCGCCCCATCGCCCGCCTTCAGGGCGTGTACCGGGACGCCATTCCGCCGGAAAAGGAGGACCCGATCTTGTGAAGCTGCTGTTACTGTCCGATAAAGAGTCCGAATATCTCTGGGACTATTATAAACCCGGCCGCCTGAAGGACATCGACGTGATTCTCTCCTGCGGGGACCTCAGCTCCAAATATCTCTCCTTTCTGGTCACCATGTCCGGCAAGCCTCTGCTCTACGTCCACGGCAACCACGACAAGACCTACGACCAGCATCCCCCCGAGGGCTGCGAGTGCATCGAGGACCGGCTGGTGAACGTCAAGGGATTGCGCATCCTGGGCCTGGGCGGAAGCATCGAATACAGCGGCGGGCCCCACCAGTACACGGAGTCGCAGATGGCCCGGCGCATCCGCCGCCTCCGGTATCGGATTTGGAAATCCGGCGGCGTGGATATCGTTCTGACCCACTCCCCCATGCAGGGCTACGGCGACGCGGAGGACTACGCCCACCAGGGCTTTGAGAGCCTCCTGGACCTGGTGGACAAATACCATCCCCAGTATCTGGTCCACGGCCATGTACACGTAAATTACGGCTTCAACATCCCCCGGGTGCTGCACCGCAACGACACGACCATCATCAACGCCTACGAGCGCTACGTCCTGGACCTGGACAATCCCCCTGAATAGAGGAAACCGCCCCTGCCCGCCACGCGGGCAGGGGCGCTTATTCGTCTCCCGCCTTTCCGCAAGCGCCGGAGCTTCAGCGGAAGAGTCCCCCAGTCACCGTTTCCGTCGTCGTCCCCCTTTTCAAGGGTTCAAGGCGATGGCACGTTCAACCCAACCGAAAGCCAAAACCGAATCTTGCCGTTTAACATATTTTGTCTTGAAAACCACACCATTCTCTGCTATAGTTAATTGATTATGAAGCCCGCCCTGGACAGGGCTTCCGCAGAGGTGGAAACGTGTATTTAAAAGCATTGGAAATCCAGGGGTTCAAGTCCTTCCCGGACAAGACCCTTTTGAACTTCGGCGAGGATATCACCGCCATCGTCGGCCCCAACGGCTCCGGCAAGTCCAACATCTCCGACGCCATCCGCTGGGTGCTGGGGGAGCAGAGCGCCAAGGGACTCCGGGGCTCCAAGATGGAGGACGTTATCTTCGGCGGCACCGAGGAGCGCAAGCCCGTGGGCTTCGCCCAGGTGACGCTGGTGCTGGACAACACCGAACATATCTTCCCTTCCATGGAAGAATCCGAAATCGCCGTCACCCGGCGGTATTACCGCAGCGGCGAGAGCGAATACTATATCAACCGCCAGTCCGTCCGGCTCAAGGACGTGACGGAGCTGTTTCTGGACACGGGTCTGGGCCGGGAGGGGTACTCCATCATCGGCCAGGGCAAGATCGACGAGATCCTCTCCACCCGGAGCAGCGAGCGCCGGGAAATTTTCGAAGAGGCGGCGGGCATCTCCCGGTTCCGCCACCGGAAGGAGGAGGCCGAGCGGAAGCTGGACCGGACCGAGGAAAATCTGGTCCGCATCAACGACAAGATCGCCGAGCTGGAGCTCCAGGTGGAACCCCTCCGGGACCAGGCCGAGAAGGCGAAAAAGTATCTGGTCCTCCGGGACGAGCTGCGGATTCTGGAAATCTCCGTGTGGCTGGAGAATCTGGACGCCCTGAAAATCGGCGCGCGGAAGCTGGAAATGGATTTCCGCGCCGCCCAGCAGGCCCGGGACGAGGCCCGCACCGCCCTGGACGAGCTGTATGCCCAAGGGGAGCGCTTCGGCGAGGAAATGCGGCAGAAGGACATTGAGGCGGAGCGGGTCCGGGGGGAGTCCGGGGAACTGGACGGCCAGATTCAGGACCACGCCGCCGCCGTGGCCGTGCTGGAGAGCAGCGTGGCCCACAACCGGGAGAACATCCAGCGGGCCGAGCTGGAGATGGTGGAGTCAGACAGCCGGGCCGGAGGGCTGGCGGCGCAGTCCTCCGACGAGAAGGACCGGGCCGCGTCCCTGGAGGAACGCCTGTCCGCCCTCAACGCAGACCTGGACGCCCTGCTGGAACAGGCCCGGACCGCCGCCGAACAGGCGGGGGGGCAGCAGTCCGAGGCGGAGGCTCTCCGGGGCCGGGAGGCGGTGGCCGCCGCCGCCGCTGCCGACGCCAGGGCGGAAGCCGCCGGCATCCGGGCCGAAAACGGCCAGATCGAGGAGCGTTTGTCCGCCTTGGAGACGGAGAAGTCCGCCGCTGGGGAGCAGTTGGAACAGGCCCGGCGGGAGTCCCGGGAGAACCGTCATGCCCTGGAGTCCGCTCAGGAGGACGCCCAGGCCGCGGCCAACATCATCGCAGGCCATAGTCTGCGGATGGAGGAGCGGGAGAAAAAAGCCGCCGCCGCCGCCGACCGCCGGATGAAATTGACCATGGACCTGGGGGCGCTGGAGAACCGCATCCGGCTGCTGACGGAGATGGAAAAGGAATACGAGGGCTTTTCCAAGGCCGTGAAGCTGGTGTGCCAGAACCACCTCCGGGGCGTCCACGGTCCCGTGGCGGGGCTGATGAAGACGGAACAGCAGTACACCGTCGCCATCGAGATCGCTTTGGGGGCCGGGCTCCAGAACATCGTCGTGGACCGGGAGGAGGACGCGAAAGCCGCCATCGGCTTCCTGAAACAGCGGGACGGGGGCCGGGCCACCTTCCTTCCCCTGACCGCCATCCGGGGCGAGGAGCTGCGGCCCAACGGCGTGGAGCGGGAGCTGGGCTTTGTGGGCGTCGCCTCCCGGCTGGTGTCCTTCGACGTCAGGTATCAGAACATCTTTCAGAACCTTTTGGGCCGGACGGTCATCGCCGAGGATTTGGACTGCGGCATCGCCATGGCCCGGAAATATCATAATGCCTTCCGCATCGTCACCCTGGACGGGCAGGTCATCAACCGGGGCGGCTCCATGACCGGTGGCTCCGTCTCCCGGAACGCGGGCGTGCTGAGTCGGGCGGCGGAGCTGGAAAAGCTCCACGGCCAATCCGGACAGCTTCAGGAGTGCCTGGAAGCCGCCAAGCGGGACGAGGAACAGCTCCAGCGGGAGCTGGCGGCGGCGCGGTACGACCTGGAAACCGCCGGGGGCCAGCGCCGCCAGGCGGAGGATGAGGTTTTGCGCCTGGAGGGGCGGCAGGAGCACTTCGACATCCTTATCCGGTCCCTCACGGAAAACCTGGAAAACCTGACCGGGGAGTGGGAGAGCCTCACCGCCCATCGGTCAGAGAACGGCCGCCGGGCGGAGGCGGCGGAGGAGTCCGTCGCCCGGCAGGAGGCCC
>CAQVQZ010000202.1 GCA_948902155.1 uncultured Oscillibacter sp. | reverse complement strand
CGGACCCCGCCGCCACCCTGGACCCCACCCTCACCGCCGCCAACTTCGGCAACCTGGCCGAGGACGCCGCCCCCGCCGACCTGGCCGCCGGGGCGGTGAACCTGGTGCTCCAGGCCATCGGCACCATGACGGTGCTGGCCTGCCAGTGCTGCGAGTGCGACACGGTGGTCCTCATCGGGTCCGTCACCACGCTTTCCCAGGTGAAGCCCAACTTTGAGAATTTCCAGCGGCTCTACGGCATCCGGTATCTCATTCCGGAGCGGGCCACCTTTGCCACGGCCATCGGCGCGGGGCTGTTCAGCCTGGAGCAGAAAGGGGCCCAGTGATGGACCTGGAGGCCCTGCGCCTGGCGGAGGCGTTTTTGTCCCGGAAACCGGCGGCGCTGCCTGCCGGGTGGGCCTTCCTGCTGGGGGCGCTGGAGCGCTGGCCGTCGGCGGAAATCGTCACCCAGAAGTCCCAGGTGGGACTCCGGGACCCCCGGCCCTTCTGCGCCCTGACCCTGCCGGGGAAGCACGTCAAGGGAAAGGCCACGCCGGGGGCGCTGCTGTCGCTGTTCCTGCCCCGGCCGTTGGAGACGGAGCGGCTGATCCTGGCGGTGGAGGCGTATCCGGGGCGGTTCACGAACCATCTGGCCCTGCCGGAGGACCCGGCGGAGCTGGACGGGGACCTTTGGGCATGGACGGCGGAGGCGCGGCGGTTCCGGTGCGGGAAGGATTGACGGGCAGCTCATTCGGAACGGTTCCGGCCTTGCAAAAACGGGCAAGGCGGGGTATCATAAAAAAGAACAGGCCGGGTTGGGCGCGCGGCGCTCCGGGCCGGACAACGGATTTAGGAGGCGGTTCCCTTGAAACTCTCTCTGGTAATCATGGCGGCGGGCCTGGGTTCCCGCTATGGAGGAAATAAGCAGGTGGACGGCATCGGGCCCCACCGGGAGATTCTGATGGAGTATTCCATCCACGACGCCCTGCGGGCCGGGTTCCACAAAGTCGTGTTCATCATCAAGCCGGAGATGCGGGAGATGATGGAGAACCTGGTGGGGGGCTATCTGTCCCGGAGAACGGCCCTGGACGGCAGTCCGGTGGAGGTTTGCTATGCCTGTCAGGACTTTTCCTCCGTCCCCGCCTTCTACGCCATCCCGCCGGAGCGGACCCGGCCCTTCGGCACGGTCCACGCCCTGCTCTGCGCGGAGGACGTGGTGGACGGGCCCTGCTGCGTCATCAACGCCGACGATTTTTACGGCTTCGACGCCTACCGGGCCATGGCCCAGGAGCTGCGCCGCCTCCCCGAGGCGGGTCAGGCGGCCATGGTGGGCTACCTGCTGAAAAACACCGCCAGCCTCCACGGCACGGTGACCCGGGGCATCTGCGCCCTGCGGGACGGCTTTTTGGAGAGCGTCCAGGAGACGCGGAACATCCAGCTTTATGAGGACGGGACCCTGCGGGACGTGGGGGCGGACAGGCCCCTGGACCCGGACGCGGTGGTGTCCATGAACTTCTGGGGCTTTATGCCCTCCATTTTCCCGGTGCTGCGGCGGCACTTCGAGGAGTTCCTCCGGGAAGCCGGGGACGATGTCCGGGCGGAGTGCCTGCTCCCCGACATGGTGGACCGCTACCTCCGGGAGGGGAAGATGAAGGTGTCGGTCCTCTCCTCCGCCGGGCAGTGGTTCGGCATGACCTATCAGGAGGACCGGGAGGCCGTGGCCCAGGCGCTGCGCCGCCTCCATGAGCGGGGGGAGTACCCGGAGAGTCTGCGGGACTAGGTTTAACGGACGGGAAGCGGCAAAACGCTTCCCGCCCGGCATGATTGCCGGAGGCGGCGCATAGGCTGGAGGAGTCCGGAAAAGCGGTGACATTTTGTCATCAAAATTTTAACAAATTGTTTCGACATTTTTCCGCCGTTTTCGAGTATAATAAGCATGGGATTATTCCTGCGGTTTCCGCGAAGACGCGGGGGACCGGGATGACGATAGATGGGAAGGAAGCAGACCTATGGAGAAAAAAGGAAAGAGCCGCTTTCGCGGGGCCGCCGCGGCCTTTGCGGCGGTGACGCTGCTGCTGACCACCGGCGCGTCCAGCGGCGCGGCGGTGAGCGCTCCGGCGGAGCCTGTGCTGATGAAGCGGGAGGCCCCCCTGGCGGAAAAGCGGTCGGAAGCTGCGGCCGGCCTGCCGGCGGCGAAGGAGAAAGCGGCTCCCGCGCCGGAGGCCATCCCGTGCCCCGTGCCGGAGACGGCGGCGGTGGAGGATACATATTTTGAAAATGCGGTCTTCCTGGGGGACTCCCGGACCGAGGGGCTGTTTCTCTACAGCGGCTTGAAAAGCGGTCAGCCTTACACCGCCGTGGGCGCGACGGTGGAATCCGTCTTTTCCAAGAACGCCTGGAAGACGGAGGGCGGGGAGAAGATTCCCCTGCTGGACGCGTTCCAGGAGGAGGAGTGCGACAAGGTCTACATCATGCTGGGCATCAACGAGCTGGGGTGGAGCAAGACAAAGACCTTCCACGACCAGTACGCCAAGCTCATCGACCGGGTCCGGGAGGACCACCCGGAGGCCAAAATTGCCCTCCAGTCCATCCCGCCGGTCAGCGCCAAGCAGGAGGCCAAGAAAAGCTATGTAAACAATGAGCGCATCGGCGTTTACAACGAGATCATCCAGGCCCTGGCGGAGGAGAAGGAGTGCTATTTCCTGGACGTGGCGTCCTGCCTTACCGGGGAGGACGGGATGCTCCCGGTGAAGCAGACCACCGACGGCATCCACTTCAACACCGCCGGGTGCAAAGCCTGGCTGGGGTATCTCCGGACCCACAGCCTGGAGGACGAGGCCATCGCCGCAGCGAAAGCCTGAATTGGCATGAAAAAGGCAGAGACGTTTCGTCTCTGCCTTTAAAATTTAGGATTGCTCCAGGGAGGCCAGCAGCTCCCTGGCAAAGGCCCTGGTCCGGGCGTCCTTGCCCTCGTCCATAAAGAGGGTGTCATACCCCAGGTGCCGTTCCGCGTGGCTCCCCAAATACCGTAGGCCGGAATGTTTGCAGTAGCGCCGGATTCCTTCCTCAAAGAGGTCGCAGCCCTTTTCCGGGCGGTAACCGCAGGTTTCCAAGAGGGCGACCGGCTTCCCCGCCCAAAGGGCAGGGCCTTTCGCTTCCCCGTAGTATTTGTTCATGCCGTAAACCAAACGGTCCAGAAGGGCTTTCATGGGCGGCGTACAGTACCAGGAATAGATGGGCGTAGCCAGCACCAGAAGTCCGCAGTCTAAAATTTTGTCAAAGACCGCCGGGACATCGTCCGGCTGGGGACAGCCGAAGACGGTCCAATCCTCATGGCAGCGGCGGCAGGCCCGACAGGGGCGGATATCCAAGTCGTAGAGCCGGAGCGTCTCAGTCTCTGCTCCCGCCGCCTCCAGCTCCGCTCGGAAGGAAGACAGCAGCGCGGCGGTGTTGCCGTTCTTCCGGGGACTGCCCATCAGCAGCAGCGCCTTCATACCATCGCCCGGGCCTGGCTCCAGGGGTATTCCGGGCGCTCCGCCGCCTGGGGGTGCGGGGCGAGGGCCGGCTCTTTCTGGGAGGGCGGTTCCGCCAGGCGCTCCCGGGCTACGGCCAGCATCAGCTTGATGCGGTTCTCCTGGTTGACGCGGGTGGCGCTGGGGTCGTAGTCGATGGGAGTGATGTTGGCCTGGGGGTACAGCTCCCGGATTTTGTTGATCATGCCCTTGCCGCAGATGTGGTTGGGCAGGCACCCGAAGGGCTGGGCGCAGACGATGTTCTCATACCCCGCCCGGACCAGCTCGATCATCTCGGCGGTAAGCAGCCAGCCCTCGCCCATCTTGTCGCCGACACCGATCACGCCGTCGGTGAGCTTGATGAGCTCTTTGAAGGGCAGGGGGGCGTGATAGCCGTTGTCCTTCAGGACCTGGATGACCACGCTCTCCATGCCTTCGATGTACTTGAGGACCACGTCGGAAATGTGCTTTTCCAGGAAGCTTCCGCCGTAGAGCCGGGCGGTCTCCGAGGGGTTGTAGGCGCAGTACTGCACAAAGCCCATCAGGCCCG
>CAQVQZ010000201.1 GCA_948902155.1 uncultured Oscillibacter sp. | reverse complement strand
GATAACATTCTACACCTCAAGTCAATACACTGTTATTTTATTGGATTGCTATAGTCTTTTCTTTACGGAAGGTTTTATGAATTTTCAATCGTTTGGATTCCTAGCTTTTCTCATAATTACGGTCATGGCCTGCCTCGGCATCGCCCGCTGGGACCGCTCCATCGCCGCGGACTGTCTGGCCCTGGCCTGTTTGATTTTCTACATAATCGGCGGCGGCTGGGCCGCGCTTCTGGTGCTGACGGCGGGACTGGCCGTCAGCGTTGCCGCCGTCCACTACCTGACGGCGGAGGCCCCGGTCCCCGCCGGGGCGGGCGCTCCCCCCGCTCCCGCCAGAGCCCCCGCGCAACGCCGCCGCTGCCTGATTCTGGCGGCGGTGTGGCATGTGGGGGTGCTGGCGGTGTTCAAGTACGCCGGGTTCTTCACCGGCGGGCGGCTTTCCATCGCCTGGGTCCCCCTGGGGCTGAGCTTTTTCACCTTCCAGCAGCTATGGCTGCTGAAGGAGGCGTACAGCGGAAATTTCCGTCTCCAACAGGGGGACAGCCTGCCCCTCTACGCCTTTTTCTTCCCCACGGTGGTCTCCGGGCCGATCTTGAAGCCCCAGGCGTTTTTCCCCCAGCTCCATGGGGAGGCGTTCCTGCGCCCCGGCGGGGAGGACATTGCCGCCGGGTTCTACGCCATCGCCGCCGGCATGGCGAAAAAGGTGCTGCTTGCGGACAACCTGGGAGCCGTGGTCAACAGCGGCTGGGGGCACCTGGACCAGCTTTCCGCTCCCGCCGCCTGGATGGTCATCCTGGGCTATACGCTGCAATTGTACTTCGACTTTTCCGGCTACTGCGACATTGCCGCCGGATGCGCCCGGCTGCTGGGGCTCCGCCTGCCGGTGAACTTCGATTCACCGTACCGGAGCCTGTCCGTGGGGGAGTTCTGGAAGCGGTGGCACATTACCCTCACCAGCTTTCTCCGGGAATGCCTGTACTTCCCCCTCGGCGGAAGCCGGAAGGGGACGGCGCGGGCCTATGGGAACATTTTGATCGTCTTCCTGGTCAGCGGCCTTTGGCACGGAGCGGGGTGGACCTTCCTCATCTGGGGCGGGCTCCACGGCTTCGGGCAGGTCCTGGAGCGCATCTGGGGCAAAGGGCGGGAGAAGCTGCCTAAAATCCTGCGCTGGGCGCTGACCTTTGGCTTTGTCAACGCGGCCTGGGTGTTTTTCCGGGCTCCTGGAGTCCGCCCGGCGCTGACGCTGCTGCGGACCGCCGTCACCGCCGATTTCCGCCCCCCGGCGGACTGGCTGCTCAGCGGCGTTTTCGCCAAGGAGGCGGAGGCCCTGGGGATGCTCCTTCCCATGGCCAAGGCTTGGATTGGTCCCGCGCTGGCCTACGGACTGTTCGCCGCCGCGCTGCTGGCGGCCCTCTGGCCCCGGAACGCCGCCCGGCGGATGGACGACTTCCCGCCCACTCTGCGGCGGGCCGTGGTCCTGGCCCTGCTGCTGGCCTGGTCCATCTTGTCCTTCACCGGCGTTACCACCTTCATCTATTCCAACTTCTGAGGCGAGGACATGAACAAGACATATCAACGCTGGGCGAAAGGGTTCCTGGCGGCGCTGCTGGCAGCGCTGGTCCTGTGCGCCGGGGTGGTCTGGGCCGTGGACCCCTGCCTCTACTACCGGATGCCGGAGAGCGGGAAAGCCGCCTTTTTCAACGAGCGCTATCAGGCCGCCGGCATGGCGAAGAACGTCCCGGCGGATACCGTCCTTCTGGGCACCTCCATGGCGGCGAACTACCGGGCGGGCTGGATCGAGGAATTTTATCACGGCCCGGGCCTGCGGATCACCATCCCGGACGGGTATTTCTGTGAGTTCGACCAGGTGGTGGACCTGCTCTTCCGGAAAAACCCGCCGGAGCGGGTCCTCTTTGCCCTGGACCTGAACACCCTGATTCGGGACGACCGGGGCGTGACGGACGCCATGCCGGGGTATCTGTACAACCGCAATCCCCTGGACGACGTGAACTATCTGCTGAACAAGGATTCCCTTTACTACAGCCTCTACGCCCTCATGACCGCCCGCCGGGGCGGCGGGGAAACCCTGGACGAGGGCTTTACCTGGGACCGCACGTCCCTTTGGGGGACGTATGAGACTCTGCGGACCTACGAACGCCCTCCGGTGGCGGAGGAGCCGATGCCGGAGGACGCCTATCTGCAATTTACGGCGGAAAATCTGGCAATCATGGAAACCTGGTTTCAGGTGCACCCGGAGACGAAATTCGAGATTTTCCTGTCCCCGTACAGCATCCTGGCCTGGGACCGGGCAATCCGCCGGGGGGACCTGGACGCCCGCTTTGCCGCCCTGGAGCTGGCCTGCGGGACCCTAACGGGCTATGCCAACGTCCGCCTCCACGCCCCGCTGTTCGCCCGGGACATGGTGACGAACCTGGACAATTACTGCGACTACGTCCACCACTCCGGCGAGGCCGGAAAGTGGGTGCTGGGGAACGTCTGCGGAGAAAAATTCCTCCTGCCGCCGGAAAAGGTCCGGGAAGCTCTGGCGGAATGGCGGGCGTTTGTGGTAAACTACGACTACGACGGCCTTTGGAACCAGGAATTTTGGAACCAGTGGTACGCGGACCACGACGAGCCGCCGGAGTGGTATTCTGGCTGAGGCCCGGCGCGTTTCAGGGAGGAGGATGGTATGGGGCTTTTTCTGCATGTGATTCTATTTCCCGGCGGGGACGGGGCGGCGTGCCGCGCCGCCCTGGAGCGGGAAGCCGCCGACCAGGAGCTCTCCATCCGCCCGGAAGAGTGCCGCTGGCATCTGTACGAAAAAGGGCCCGCCGTAGAGCTGAACGAGGGGGCCATTGGCTATGAAGCCGCCGGGCGGATGTCCGGGACCTCTGACGGCGCCGGGCTGGACGGCCCGGTGATGGGGCTTTATATCTACGACGACGATTTCTGGGGCTACGGCCTTTGGCAAAAGGGCAAAGAGCTGGACCAGTTCGCCAGCGTCTGCGATTACTTCGACGAAGGTTCGCCCCCCGACAAGCCGGGAGACGCGGAAACCGTGGCCCGGTACTTCGTCGTGGAGCCGGAACGGATTGCCCGCTACCTTACCCCCTGGCGACCGGACGCTGCGGGCGAATACGCCTACGACGGCGACATGAGCGCCATAGGCGACAGCTGGCAGATGGCGGACTTCCTGGATGCCCTGGGCTTTGACTACGACCTCCTCTGCCCTCCGCCGCCGGGGACGCTTCTGAAGGATACCCCAGACCTGCCCAACGCCCTGACCAGCCGGGACTACGTCCTCCAGCGCCTTGTCGGGCTGGGAGCGGAATACGAAGACCTCTTGCCCCTCATTCAACACGGGAAGCACCAGGAAGCCCTCGCCCGCCTGGACGGAGCCGTCCAGGCCGCGCCGGAGGAAGCGGGGCTGTATCTTCTCCGGGCCTTCTGCTGGGCCCGGCTGGAAAAGGCCGGCGGCCGGAGCCGGAAGTACGAGACGGAACGGGACCTGGGCAAAGCCCTGGCCTTGGAGCCGGGCAACGTCATGGCCCTCCGGGCCAGGTACCCCACCACCGCCACCAGCGCCCGCTATCCCCGGCACATCCAGGACCTGACCCTGCTCATGGAGGCGGACCCGGAGAACCGGGACGTCTACCAGATCAGCCGTGCCTACCGCTATCACTGGACCAAGGACGACGAATCCGCCCGGGCGGACCTGGAGGAGGTCCTGCGCCGGGGCCGGACGAAGACGGTAGACCTGGTGTATCTCTGCCGGGAGCTGGGGATACCGGGGATTTGACCTGATATTTGATACGTTTTTCTTTCAGGAGGATTTTCCGATATGATTCCACAAGACCACATCCGAAACTTATCCATCATCGCCCACATCGACCTCGTCGGAAGAAACTCCGCCCACTCCGTCCCCGCCTGACGGCGAGGACTCCGCTCTGCTCTGTTCCTTCCTCCTCTCCCCACAAAATCTTCGATTTTGCGGGAGCCCCCAATTTTTTATTTATAGCAATCCAATAAAATAACAGTGTATTGACTTGAGGTGTAGAATGTTAT
>CAQVQZ010000200.1 GCA_948902155.1 uncultured Oscillibacter sp. | reverse complement strand
GAGCCATGGCCGCGCCCATGTTGTTGGCGTCGGCGATGCCCTTGTCCACGATCTTCCCGCAGGTAACATGGGTGATATAAGGTCCCGGCCCGTCGGAGGCCAGGATGGTACACCCGGCGGCGGTGGCGGTCCATTGGGCGGTGGGGGTCCGCTGGTTGCCGTAGGGCACGGGCATCCGGTACTGCCGTTCCGCCGTGCAGAAGTGGGAGGAGGTCATCGCCGCAGCCTTTTCGGCGAAGCCCCCGTCGATGAGCATTGCTGCCAGGGACAAAGATTCTCCCATGGTGGAGCAGGCTCCGTACAGCCCGTAGAAGGGCACGCCGAATTCCCGCAGCCCGAAAGAAGACCCGATGCACTGATTTAACAAATCTCCGGCGAAGATATAATCCAAATCGCCGGGTTTCAGCTTGATTTGATCCAGCGCCCGCTGGAGCACCCGCTTCTGCATGGCGGACTCCGCTTTCTCCCAGGTCTTTTCTCCAAAGAAGGAATCCTGCTCCAGCTCGTCGAAGTGTTCCCGCAGGGGTCCCTCGCCCTCCAGCTTGCCGCCAATGTTGGCGTAGGAGATGACGGAGGGGGGATGCTCCAGGGCGACGGTCCGCCGCCCGATCCGTTTGTTGCTCATAACGCGCCTCCTCGCTGTTTTCAGCTTAGGATTTCCCAAGATACGGCGGCTTATGCGAGGAAACGCCGCATGGCAAAAAATGCTCATTTCCCCGCCGCTCCTTGCGGAAAACCCAGCGGTTTGCTATACTGAAACAACAGGCTCCGGCCCGAATGAAAAAGGAGAGATACGCGATGAATTATGAGATCAAGGGCGAACCCATGCCCGTCGTCATCTGCAATGTAAACGCCGGCGAAACCATGATTACGGAGAAGGGCTCCATGGTTTGGATGAGCCCGAACATGGAGATGCAGACCTCTGCGGGCGGCAGCATCGGCAAGGCGTTTGGCCGGATGTTCTCCGGCGAGTCGATGTTCCAGAATCTGTATACCGCAAAGGGCGGCCCCGGCATGATCGCCTTTGCCTCCAGCTTCCCCGGCGCCATCCGGGCGGTGGAGCTCCGGCCGGGCAAGTCCATCGTCTGCCAGAAATCCGCCTTCCTGGCCTCGGAGCAGGGGGTGGAGCTGTCCACTTTCTTCCAGAAGAAGATAGGCGCGGGCTTCTTCGGCGGCGAGGGCTTCATCATGCAGAAGCTCAGCGGCCAGGGCGTCGTGTTCCTGGAGATCGACGGCTCCGCCGTGGAGTACGACCTGGCTCCCGGTGAACGCCTCATTGTGGATACCGGCAATCTGGCGATGATCGACGAGACCTGTTCCATTGACATCCAGTCCGTGAAGGGCGTGAAGAACATGCTGTTTGGCGGCGAAGGCGTGTTCAACACCGTCGTAACGGGTCCGGGCCATGTGGTTCTCCAGACCATGCCGTTGAGCACCTTTGCCGGTTCCGTCGCCTCGATGCTGCCCTCCAAGGGCTGAGGCGGCAAAAATTTCTGTTGCATAGGATATCCCGGCTGTGCTATAATGAAGCCAGCCTAGAAAAAGTTCCAAAAACAGCTCTGTCAAGCAAAAGCGGGACCCTGGAGAGGTGCGACTCTCCAGGGTCCCGCTTTTTTGTGCTTACCGGCCCTTGCGCCAACCGTCAAGCCACTTGCAAATGCAGCAGCTGATCACATTTGCTCCGACGGCCAGCAAAAAGTTCCTGAGCTCTGTCATGACGCTTCACCTCCTTCCCATTACTGGGACAGAGGAAGGGCGGCAAGGTCATGATAGCACGATTCGACAGCCTTCGCAAGGCCGTCTTACCCCTCGTTCACTCCGCCTCCCCGCAGAGCTTCACGCCGCCGAGGGCCACGGCGAAGACGAACCAAAAGATGCACATCACCCTGGGATAATTCCAGAGGTAATCCGCCAGCCCGCAGACCATGGCCCCGCACAGGGCGGCGCAGGCGGCACAGGTGATGGTCCTGGCGGCGGAGCTACCGCAGTGCCGGACGGCGTGGGCCGCCCGCTTGATGCCCCACAGGAGGGACCCGACGAACCCGACGATGCCCAAAATCCCCAGCTCCGCCCAAACCTGGAGATAGATGTTGTGGGAGTGGACGAAGGGCGTCCGGGCGTGATAGAGGTTCAGCAGCTTCACGTACCGCTGCACGGCGGCGGTCCCCAGCCCCGCGCCGGAGAGGGGATGCCGGACGATGACGTCCACCCCCGCCTTGAACAGGGGGAAGCGGCTGCTGGTGGAGGAGTCGGAGGAGTCGAAGATGGTCAGCACCCGGTGCCAGATGCTGGCGGGCAGGAAAGGCGCCGCCAGAAGGCACAGCACGAAAAAGACCGGCATCAGCTTCGGCTTCCAGAGGAAGATCATCACCACCATGGCGCAGGCGAAGCCGATCCAGGCGGCGCGGCAGTAGGTCATGCCCAGGGCGGTGAATCCCAGAACCAGCGCCCCGGAGGCCAATAACTTGCAGAAGAGGTGCTTGGAGCACAGCACCAGCGCCAGCGTCAGCGGCAGGAGCAGCAGCAGGACTTCCGCGAAGGTGTTGGGGTTGTCGAAGAAGGAGAGGACCCGGCTGGGCATGTCGGCGTTCAGGTCCATGTCCACGTAGGACTCGTTGACCTCCAGGCCGGACACCCGCTGATAGATGGCGTACAGCGAGGAAACCGCCACACAGCCGGAGGCCCCCGCCGCCAGCCGCTTCAGCTCCTCCACCGTGCGCAGGGCGCTGACGGTGACCAGCACGCAGAGGGCGGCGGAGATGTGGTAGATCAGGAAGCGGGTGGAGACGTTCCGGGTGAAGGAGAACACCACGCCCAGCAGCACGGCCCCGAAGAACAGCATGGGGAAAAATCCGATTCGCTCAATGTCCAAATGCCGGTCGCCCCGGCCCATGGCCCCGGCGTGGAGCAGCAGCAACAGCAGCACGAAAGCCATCAGGGTGTAGGCGTTGTTCCAGCGCTCGTAGGGGATGATCCACAGCAGCAGAATCAGCCATCCCTCGGCCACGGAAGTCTCGTCCCCCAACCGGAAGGCCAGCCGGGCGAAGAAGCTCCCCTCGAAGGTCCCCTCTAAAAGCAGGTAAAATTTCCGCAGCAGCCGCCCCGGCAGGTTCACCAGCCGGGACAGCAGCTTGCAGGCCCAGCTGTCCGGCCAGGCCCGGGCCACTGCGCCCTCCCGGCAAAGAGGCCGGAGCAAAGCGCTCCCGTCGATCTGGGCGTTGCACCAGGCCCCCATCCGGACGGCCAGCCGGTGCAGTCCGCTGTCCTGATAAGCGGCCCAGAAGAAGAGCAGCAGGCGGCAGAGGCCGCTTTCTTTCCAAAGCGTCATAGTGTTCCTCCCGTTTCAGGATAAGAACCTGTATTCATAACCGGGGAATGCTGGATGGGCGAGGGATTTTCCCGCCAGGCAAGGAAATTTCCCGCAGGAATCCTGACGGATTTCAAGGGGAATTGACGAAGTCCTGGCGGGAAAAGACCCGCCCAGACAGCGTTCAACGGTTGTGAATACAGGTTCTAACATCCGGCGGACCGTCAGATGCGGTTTTTCAGCCGGTAGAGCTGGGTCAGGGTGAAGAAGTGCTTCCCCCGGACCAGATTGGCCACCATCTGCTTGTTGGGGCTGAGCCCCACAGGGGCCAGCTCCCGGATGGCCTTGGCCATCTCCGGGCGGCGGCAGAACTCCTTGACGGCCTTCTGCCGCTGGCGGATGGACTTTTGGCTGCCCTTGGCGTACTCGTTGCCCACGGCGATGAGTAGCCCCGCCCAGTTGGAGCTCTCCCGCCACTGGGGCCGGGCGTCCTCCAGCCCGTATTTCTGGACCAACGCCTCCTTCCGCTCCATAAAGGCGCTGAACACCTGGTCGAAGTCCGCCATATACCGATGGGTGGCGGACTCGCCGTGGAGGAAGTAACGGTACAGAGGCTGGTCCGTCACGGCCAGGGAATGGGCGTTACAGAAGTATTCCAGCACAAACAGCTCGTCCTCCAGATAGGGCCCGTCGAAGGTGATATGTCCCTTCCGGATGATGTCCGCCGAGAAGAGGTAGCAGACGCTGTAGCCGTTGAACACCGGCTGGGTCAGCCGGTCCCCC
>CAQVQZ010000199.1 GCA_948902155.1 uncultured Oscillibacter sp. | reverse complement strand
AAAAAAGCTCAGCCGCCGTTAGTCCCATATATTTCCTGTAGACACTATCTAGGTGACAAATAGTTGAGATTCATTCAGCCTGCTGTCCTTTTTTGATGTCTGTCCAAATTTTGGGGTGTCTATTTCTTATTTTGTCCTTGACAAAGGGTACACTTTAGACGGGACCGGAACCCGGGACCTGGACGCGGTCCTGAAGTAAGTCAATCTGAATAGACGAAACAACGGGCGGCGCAGCTTCTTCCTGCGCCGCCCGTTTTATTTTGCCTTCCGGCGAAACAGCGTCTATTTGCCCAGCGCCGCGTCTTGCAGCTCGTCGAAGGCCGCCATGCATTCGTCCACAGACGCGCCGCCCAGCAGCTCCCGCACGATCAGGCAGGTGTTGCCCCACTGCTCCACGTTCATTCCCGCGTTGGAGCCCAGCACATAGACGCCCTCCTCAATGCGGTCGTTCAGGGGCTGCAGGGCGGGGACGCAGTCCACCTTGATGTTCTTGGAGGGGGAAATCACCCGGTTGGTCTCCGAGTAGATTTGCAGCGCCTCGTCGGAGGTCATGATATCCAGGGCCCTGGCGGCGTCCTCCCGGTGCTCCGCCTCCGCGCCGACGCCGAAGCCGGTCATGGGCATCACGGGCATCCGGCCCCGGCTGCTGGGGAAGCCGATGACCTGCATTTCAAAATCCGTTTTTCCATAGGCGGTCTCCGCGTTGGCCGCGCCCCAGTAGGCCATGACGATGGGGGTCTTTCCCGCCAGGAAATCCGGCCCCTCCGCCTCGATAGCCTCGCTGACCAGGGCCTTCTCCGCGTCGATGTAGCCCCGGTCGATCAGCGTCTGGAGGAACTCGAAGCCGGGGCGCATGTAGTCGCTGTACTTGGCGTCGCCCCGGTTGAGGGCGTCGATCTCCGCCTGGGTGTTCCCGCCGTTGTACAGATCGGCGTAGCCCAGGGCGAAGACGAAGGTCTCCAGCCACCAGCGGTTGGCCCCGATGGGCGTTTCAATTCCGTTTTCTTTGAACACCCGGCAGCACTCCAGAAATTCCTCCGGCGTCTCCGGCAGGGAGAGGCCGTACTGCTTGAAGAGGTCCACGTTGACGAACAGCCCGTAAGCCACCACCTCCTGGGGAATGGCCACCAGCTTGCCGTTAACGGTGGTGGCGGTGAGGATGATCTCCCGCAGGTTTTTCGCGCTCTCCAGCCCGGAGAGGTCCATCAGCTTGCCCTCCATGCCCAGAGCCATGACGGTATCCGGATTGAGCAGGTACAAGTCGTCCATGTTGTTCCGCGCCCGGTCCAGGGCCACGTCGTCATAGGTCTTGTCCTGATAGGTCTCCGCCGTATAGGTCCGGTAGGCCATGGTGATTCCCAGGGCTTCCTCCGCCATGGCCACCGTCAGGTCCGAGGCGGTCCGGGCCACGTTTTCGGCGTTGGGGTCGGTCTTCTCCATAGGGCTGAAAAAGTTGACGGTCCGCTCCTCTTCCGTCTCCCGGGTAACCAGGTTCTTGGGGTCCTCCCGGCCGCCGCAGGCCGTCAGCGACAGCGCCATCAGCGCCGCCAGGCAGGCGGCGGTCCATTGTTTCCTCGTGTTCATGGGTTCATCGGCCTTCCTTTCGTCTGCTGAATTGCCGGATTGTTTTCTTCAAAAGCTCCATATCCAAAGGCTTGGACACATGGGCGTCCATCCCGGCGTCCAGAGCGGCCTTTTCGTCCTCGGCGAAGGCGTTGGCCGTCATGGCGATGATGGGGATATGGCCCTCCTTCTCCAGGGCGCGGATGGCCCTGGCGGCCTCGTGGCCGTTCATCACCGGCATCTGGACGTCCATGAGGATCACGTCGAACTCCCCCGGCGCGGAGCGCTGGTAGCGCTCCACGGCCAGCCTGCCGTTCTCCACGATCTCGCAGGAGGCCCCTTCCAGCTCCAGAAGCTCCGCCAGAATCTCCGCGTTGATCTCGTTGTCCTCCGCAGCGAGGAAGCGCATGCCGTTCAGCGTGCCGTCCTCCTCCGGCTCCGGGGCCGCTTTATCCCACAGCTCTTCGACCTTCGCCCGGAAGGCGGAGACGAAGAAGGGCTTGGTCAAAGCGTCCGTCCGGGGAAGGCGGAGGGCCTCCTCCATGCCCGCCGCGTCAAACTCCGCCAGGAGCAGCAGGGGAACGGCCTCCGGCAGGGCCTCCCGCAGGGCCCTGGCTCCGGCGAGGCCGCAGCTCTCCCAATCCATCAAAACCAGCTGGCAGTCTTCGCCGCCGCGAAGCCGGGCCAGCGCCCTTTCCGGGTCCGGGACGGCGTCCAACTGGACGCCGGTGTCCTGCATGAGGGTCCGAATGCACTCCCGGCACTCCTCCGTCCCGCCCGCAGCCAGGACGCGGGAAATGCCCCGCTCCGTCCAGAACCGCCGGTCCGCCGCCTCCTCCAGCACGCGGAGCTCCAGGTCCACCCGGAAGAGGGACCCCTTGCCCACCTCGCTGAACACCTCGATGGTCCCACCCATGAGCTCCACGATGCTCTTGGTGATGGCCATGCCCAGCCCGGTGCCCTGAACCTTGTTGGTGGTGCTGTTCTCCGCCCGGGAAAAGGCGTCGAAGATGGTTTCCAGAAACTCCGGCGTCATGCCGCAGCCGGTGTCCTCCACCTCAATGCGGATGCGCTCGTACTGGCTGGAGCGCTGCTTCAGCCCCAGGATGCGGAACCAGATCCGCCCGCCCTCCGGCGTGTACTTCACGGCGTTGGACAGCAGGTTGATCAGAATCTGGTTGATCCGGGTCTCGTCCCCCACCAGGTACTCGTGCCGGATGCCGCTGGCCTCCAGGTGGAACTCCTGCCCCTTGGCCTTGGCCATGGGCTGGATGATGGCCTCCACAGAGGAGATCACGTCGTTGAGGGCGAACTTCTCCAGGCTGAGCACCACCTTGCCGCTCTCGATCTTGGACACGTCCAGGATGTCGTTGATGAGGCTGAGCAGGTGCTGCCCGGAGGCCGTGATCTTCTTCGTGTACTCCCGGACCTTGGCCGGGTTCTCCGCGTCCCTGGCCAGGAGGGTGGTGAAGCCCAGCACCGCATTCATGGGCGTGCGGATGTCGTGGGACATGTTGGAGAGGAAGGTGGTCTTGGACTCGCTGGCGATCTGGGCGGCCTGCAAAGCTTCCGACAGCTGCTGGTTGTGCAGCTTCCGCTCGGCCTCCCGCTCCCGCCGCAGCTTATCCTGCTGCCGCCAGTTCAGGTAGTACAGGCCGATGCACAGGAAGAACGCCGCCAGCAGGGAGGCCACGACGGTCATGATGTTCTGGTTGACGCTCCGCCCCTCCTGCTGGATGGCCTCCACGGGTACGTAGCCCACCAGGAAGAGGGAACCGCCGTTGATGGCCCACATGTAGCTGAGGGCGCTTGTCCCCCGGATATCGTGGTAGAACAGAACGTCCCGCCCGGTGCGGAGGCAGTCCTCCACCTCCGCCTGAATCTCCGGGTCCCGGATGTTGTTGGCCCGGTAGAAATCGATGAGGTTCAGGTGCCCGGCGGTGCGCTGGCCCATACCCTTGGGCTTGAGGACGAAGCGCTGGCTCTCCGCGTCCATGATGTAAAGGGACGCCTGCTTGTTGTAAAACCCATTCGGAAGGGACTGGTCGATGGCGTCGTAAATATATTCGGCGTAGAGGGTCCCGACGGCCTTCCCGTCCTTCACAACGGGGCACCGGATGGTGTAGGACCAGGTGCCCATGTAGTTCACGTAGGACTGAGAGACCTCCAGCCCATTGATGGTCCGGCCCGCAGAGAAATCCAGCTCCTCCCCGGTAAAGCGCTCCCCGGTGCTGGAGGTCCCCTCCGCCTCTCCGGCGCGGATGAGGGACAGCTTCGACATGGTCCGGTTCTTTTCATAGGAGCGGATATAGTCCTCCGGGTCCTCCGCCCGGGCCAGCTCCTGGGCAATGAGGGCCTGGAATTCCGCCTCGCTGCGCAGGATGGCCTCGATGGTACACTGGATCAGGTCCAGGGTCTCGCTGAGGTTCTGGATGGCGGAGGCGGACATCTCCCTGGCAATCTTCTGGGACACAGTGGAAGCGATGGCCCCAAAGATGGCAAAGATCAATATAATGGAGAGCAGCAGGGGGGCGCTTCTCCGTTTCTCCTGACGGATGGACATTTTTTTCATAGGC
>CAQVQZ010000198.1 GCA_948902155.1 uncultured Oscillibacter sp. | reverse complement strand
ATGCCGTATCCGCGTAGGCCCGGTCGGCAAACAGTTTTCCATGGGCGACAGGGGCACAGTCAAAATCGGCCTGCCTGGCGGCCCAGAGGTCGCAAAGGGATGCCGGACTAATTGGGAATGCACAGGGAAGCGGCAGTTTTCCCGGTCGGAGCATCACAAAAGCGTGGAGCTTAACGCCGTGATACCATTTCTTACGTGTAGCATTGTAGCATTTGTTGCACAACGGTTTTCCAACCTTAGCCCCCGTACTGTTGGAATGTCTGGCCAGCATAATGGGGCAGGAATCCACCGCATAGCAATGGGAATCCTCATTTCGGTCCCGGACCTCTTCCAGCCAAATCTCGGACAGAGCGCGAAAGGCTCCAGCGATACGGTTCAGCCTGCGGCAAAACGCCTGGTAACTGGGCAGGGCGGGAAACCACGCCAAAAGATGACTCTTGGTGTAGTGATAGATCGCTTTCCGCGTCAACAATTGCTGTGCTTTGCCCCACAGGCAGACCGTAATCAACTCCTCATCTGTAAATTGGGGACAATTGTTGTTGCTTTGGCGTTGTAATTCTTCTCTAAATCTGCTATCATTGCATTGGCAAATGGTGCAGTACAATTCGATGAGTTTTTCTTCCACAAAGACATTCTCATCCTTTTTACACCATTTGTCTTTATTTTTCTTCCTTTTCTACTATTGATTCGCATTTCCAAAGGGGCCTTTTTGTTTTAATGAAATGTCATTACCGCTCCCTAATTTCCAAAAATCTTTTTTCTTCCGTCCCTTCGTGGTATACTATCTTCAAAGAACCCCCAAAGGAGGCCCGCCATGCCCAGCTGCCGCACCCGCTATCCCATCCTCCTCATCCACGGCCTGAACTGCCGGGACGACTGGATTTTCCCCTACTGGGGCCGGGTGGCCGGCCTTCTCCGGGCCCAAGGCGCTCATACCTACCTCAGCGGTCAGGACGCCTGGGGGAGCGTCCCCGCCAACGCCCAGGCCCTGCTCCGCCGGGGAGAGAAAATCCTGGCCCTGGAGGGCGCGGAAAAGCTGAACCTCATCGCCCACTCCAAGGGCGGGCTGGAGGCCCGTTATCTCATCTCCAGCCTGGGCTTCGCCGGAAAAACCGCCTCCCTCACCACCATCTGCACGCCCCACCGAGGCTCCCGGGCGGCGGCGGAATGGCTGGGCCGGGAGCGGGTCTGCCGCTTCGCGGGCCCCAAGCTGGAGTCCTTTTGGCGGGCTCGCGGGGACCAAGCCCCGGACTTCCGGGCGGCGGTGGAGGCCCTGACCCCGGAGGCCATGGCCCGCTTCAACCGGGAAAACCCAAACAGCCCCCAGGTCTATTATCAAAGCTGGTCCGCCCGCCTGGTCCCTCCGGTCTGGGACCCCATAGACCGCTTCCAGCTCTGGCTGACCAAGGCCGACGCCCCCACCGACGGCCTGGTTTCCCCGGCCTCCGCCGCCTGGGGCGTCTGCCGGGGGACTTTGGAAGGGGTTTCCCACCAGGACAGCGTCGGCGGACGCCGCCGGAAGCGCGCCGGGTTCGACGCCGGGGATTTTTACATCCGCCTGGTGCAGGAGCTGGCGGGCATGGGCTTTTGACCCGCCGCAAAAAGGAGGCCGTATGAAAAAACAGACCCAAGCCGCCCCGGCCAAGCTCAATCTGGCCCTGGACATCCTAGGCCGCCGCCCGGACGGCTATCACGAGATGCGCATGATCATGCAGACGGTAAGCCTTTGCGACACGGTAACTCTGGAGGAAACGCCGTCGGGCTTCACCCTGTCGGGCTTCGAGCTCCCGCCAGGCAGGCAGAGCCTGGAGGAGCGGGCGGCGGAAGCCTTCTTCGCCGCCGCCGGACGCCCCCGGCCGGGCCTGTCGGTGACGCTGGAGAAACGGACCCCGGCCTACGCGGGCCTGGGAGGCGGGAGCGCCGACGTGGCGGCGCTGCTGCGGATGCTCCGGGAGCGGTACGAGCTGTCCCAGGAGGTGCTGGAGGCCGTAGGCGGACAAATCGGCAGCGACATGCCCTTCTGCATCCGGGGCGGGACCGCCCTGGCGGAGGGGCGCGGGGACGTCCTCACCGACCTGCCCCCCCTGCCACCCTGCCGCTTCGTGATCTGCAAACCGGACTTCGACCTGCCCACAGGGCCGATGTTCGCCCGCCTCCGCTTTGATGAGGACATAACCCACCCGGACATGGACGGAATGGCCGGTGCCCTAAAACAAGGCGATCTGGACGGCGTGGCCCGCCGCGTGGGCAACGTGTTCGAAACCGTCCTGGAACCGCCGGAGCGCCGGGAAATCGATTCGATTAAAGAAACCCTTCTTCGCCACGGGGCCTTAGCCGCCGCCATGTCCGGCTCCGGCCCGGCGGTGTTCGGCCTGTTCGCCCCGGACGCAGACCTCTCCGCCCCCCTGGCGGAGCTGGGGCGGCGGTATGCCCAGGTTTTTGAGGCCGGGCCAGTGGGGCGGCTGGTGTAGGAAGGCTGTCAGCCGCCCTGCACCAACAGCCTCATGCTATTCCGTTAAGTGGAAAAGAAAAAGGCCCCTTTGGAAAGGGGCTCCGCCCGAAGGGCGGTGGGGATTGTACGCAGAAATTTCCTTCTATTGCTGTGTTAAATGAGAACCCCCATCGTTTTGCGGTGGGCCTATGCGGAGACGGCATGGACTGAAACGCTCCGGAACAGATGGGTAATCGAGTTGATTGCTCCCAGGAAGAAGCCATCGGATACTTTACTCTCTGGCGACTGCTTCGTCTCCTCTGTTGTCTCTTGCAAACAGCCGGTTGAGTCTTTTTCAATTGGCTGCAGATCAAATAAGGAGGTTTTTCTCCCTTCACTTTTTGCCAAAAAAATGACTATTGCCGGCAAATTTGCTTTTTTCGATCGTATCACGTCACTCCAGCTTGCGCAGGAAGTTGCCATAGACCCGCACCCGTTCCTGCACGGTCGTAAAAGCATGGGGGTCCATCTCATGGACGGCGTGGAGCAGCTCCTCGATCTCAAACTTGGAGAGGCAGACCAGCAGCACGTGGATGCCCTTCCCGCTGTAAGCCCCGGTGCCCTCCCAATAGGTGACGCCCCGGCCCAGCTTTTCGATGATGAAGCGGCCCAGGGCCTCCTCGTCCTCCTTGGTGAAGATCATGGCCTGGACGCTGACGTTCTGCTGATGCATCCGGTCCAGGACCATGGAGGTAAAGAAGTTGTAGATCACGGAATAGATGGCCACCTCGGGCACGAAGAGAATCAAACAAGCGGCGTAGAGGAAGAAGTTGAAGGTCAGGGAGAACTTCCCCACCGTGAACTGGCTTCCCCGCTTGCTAAGGCACAGGCCCACGATGTCCAGCCCGCCGCCGCTGCCGCCGCAGGTCAGCACGATGCCGCTGGAGATGCCCACCAGGATGCCGCCCAGCAGGCAGGCGGTGAGGTAGTCGTCCACGATGGGCGTGGCGGGGATGGGAATCAGGCTGTAGAAGAAGGAGAAGGACAGCGTGCAGATGACGGTCTTGAAGGTCAGGGCCTTCCCCAGGGTCTTGTAGGCCAGGAGCAGAATGGGCACGTTGCAGAGGAAGTAGAGAACGCCCGCGATGTCCGTGCTGCCGAAATCCAGGCCCAGGCCGCTTTGCAGCAGGGTCCGGACCAGCTGACAGAGGCCCATCAGGCCGCCGGAATACAGGTTCAGCGGCACGATGAAAAGGTTCAGCGCCAGGGCGGCGATAAACTCGCCCGCCACGGCGGCCAGCAGCCGCAGCCAGCGGTTGTGCAGGGAATTATAGACCATGTCCTTCATAGCGTCCTCCCGGCCGGCGGTCCGCCGGCCAAATCTGTCGGTGATCGATGGCGTTATTGGCTATGATTATATCCGCTTCCAGGGGAAACCGCAAGAGGAATCCCTGCGGCAAACTCACCAATTTTTGGAGGACTTCCAGTCTGTTTCGCCCAAACCTCACAAAGCGTAGCGCAGGGCCCGGTAAAGCCGGTCCCTGGCCCGGCGGAGGGTGCGGGAGACGGTGGAGGGGTGGACTCCCAGCTGCCGGGCGATCTGGGGCATGGTCAGCCCGCCCTCGAAATACAGCTCCAGCATCTGCCGCTGGCGGGGGGTCAGCTCCTGGTCCCTGGCCCGGCGGAGACTTCGGCGGAGGCGGTCCAGCT
>CAQVQZ010000197.1 GCA_948902155.1 uncultured Oscillibacter sp. | reverse complement strand
GAAGAGGTAGCAGACGCTGTAGCCGTTGAACACCGGCTGGGTCAGCCGGTCCCCCGCCAGGGGGAGGACCACCTTTTCCCGGATGTCCGCCTCGCCGAAGACCCCGGCGGGGAGCTGGCTCTGAACGGCGTGCTTGTGGTCGGGGTAAAGATAGGTCAGGGCGCAGGCGGCGGTATCCGCGCCGGACTGCTGGCGGAGGTTCCAAAGGGTCTCCAGGGCCTGGAACTCATAGCAGTCGTCTGCGTCCAGAAAGGCGATGCAGTCTCCCTTGGCCTCCTGGAGCCCCAGATTCCTGGCGGCGCTGACGCCCTGGTTTTTCTTCCGGTGGAAGACCCGGACCCGGCTGTCCCTGGCGGCGAACTGGTCGCACAGGGCGGGGGAGCCGTCGGTGCAGCCGTCGTCCACCAAGATCAGCTCCCAGTCGGAAAAGGTCTGCCGGGCCATGCTGTCGAGGCATCGGTGCAGGAATTTCTCCGCCTGATAGACGGGGACGATCACGGAAATACTGGGCATAGGCGGCCTCCTCGGTCCTGAACTCGCAGCCAAACAAAGGGGGACCCTCCCACAGGAAGGTCCCCGGCCATTGCGCCGGCTGCCGGTAAATAAGGCTATTGTACCCCATTTCCACCGTAAGGTCAACGCCTTTTCGACAGCTCTATGAAGCCCGATCAGCCCCGTCGGGGGGCGTTTCCTCCGGCTCCTCCAAGAAAAGCTCCTCTGCCTGCCTCTGCGCCTCCAGCAAAGACTCCCGCAGCAGGGCCAGGGTTTTTTCCGTGTCTGTGACAGTGTTGAATAACAGCAGATACTTTTTGGACAGTGCGGTCATGTCGGAACTTCCTTTCTTATCGAACACAAAATATAGCTGGGTCCTATGGGTATGATACACAAGATTCGGGAAATATCCTGTCTGAATTTGTCGAGGCCCTCCGGAAAATGAAAAAAAGAAGACAGCCGTCGGGATTGGCGGCGAAAGCGGGGGAAAGCCCCGCTTTTTTGCCCTTTCGCCGCAGATTCCGCCGGAGCGCCGCGCCCCGGCGGGACCCTCCGTCCTCAAAATCCCCGGCGGGGAAACAATTTCTTCCGTAAAAAGCTGGAAATCTTGACGTATAGGAAAGGAACAAGGTATGCTTAAGGAAGCACTGATAAAATCCCCGCACACTTCTTGCCGCCAAATTTTCCGCCTGGCTGCGTTAAAAAACCTTGAAATCCGCCAGGATTCCTGCGGTTTTTTGCCTTGCCATACGAAAAATTTGGCTGGCAATCCGCGCACGTTGATTTCATCAGTACTTCCTTAATGCGGCGAAAGGACCCTCTGAAAGCAGAGGAACTTGATATGATTTCAAAAAAGCCGCGTCCAAAACGCGCGGCGGGCAGGAGGAGCTTATGACAGGAACGAATCAGAGAACGAGGCTGGAACTGGACGCCGCGCTGCGGGAGCTTCTGAAGAAAAAACCCCTGGACCAGCTTCGGGTCCGGGAGCTGACGGAGCTCTGCGGCCTCCGGCGGCAGTCGTTCTACTATCACTTCAAAGACGTCTTCGAGCTGTTCGCCTGGTCGGTCCGGCGGGAGCGGGAGCTGCTGCTGAAGCGCCAGCAGGAGTGCCTGACCTGGCGGCAGGCGCTGCTGGACCTGATGGACCGCATCGCCGGGAACCGGGCGTTTTATGGGGCGGTGCTGGACCAGGGCGGTCCGGCGGGCCTGGATGCGCTGCTGCCCCTGGACGAGGCTTTGCGGGCGGCGCAGACGTACTACCGGGAGCGGAGCGGCCTGCTCCCGGACCCGGAGGCAGAGGAGCGGGACCGCCGCTGCGGCGGGGCGGTGCTGCTGTCGCTGCTGGAGAGCTGGATTCGCGGCGGGCTGACCATGCCGCCGGAGGAGGTCGCCGCGTCTCTGGAGCAGACGGTGGAGCGGATGGTGGAAGGGACGGCATGGCAGACCCTGCGGCAGCAGGGCAGTTTGGCGCCGACGGTTTGACGGCCGAAAAAGAGGACGGGTATTTCCCGTCCTCTTTTTTTCTCCCGGCGGGACCGGACGTTTTTTGACAATTTTCGAAATTTTGTCCAAAATTCGACGTTTTTACAAAAAGTGTCCCTTTGGAGAAAGGGCCCGCCTATTTATAATCGAACGATAACAGGAAGTGATACTGTGATTAAAGTCCGCTACAACGTTGTTTTGCAAAGCCAGCTGGGCCCGCGCAGCGGCGAATTGCTGCTTCAGGAGGGGGAGTCCGGGACAGTGTTCGGGGAGCTCTGCCTGCTGAACAGCCGGAACCACTTTTCCGGCAGCGTACTGCAAAGCGGGAAGTATCTGATTTCCGGCGCGCTGCGTTCCAGGGTGGAAAAGGAGCCTTATGACGCCATTTTCACCGTCAGCCAGGGCCGTCTCTATGGCGGTCTGGTGACGCGCCACGGCTGCTGGGACCTTCGGGGCGTGGAGGTCCTGGCTGCGTCCCGCGAAACGGAGCAGCCCGCCGCCGCCGGCGTCTGACTCCGCCGCAGACAAGAACTAGAAGCTTTTTCCAAAAGTTCGTTTCGTTTGCTAGATAAAGATAACCCAAGAAAGGAGGCCCCGCCATGGAAAAGGACCGCCGCCTGGACGAAGCCGCCATGCGCCGCCTCCTGGAGCGGGAGCGCACGGGGCCGGAGGCCCTGGTCCTCCGCCTGGCGTGGCTGGAGGGACTGACCCGCGAGGAGATTTCCGCCCTGACCTGGAACCAGGTCTCCTTCCTGGACGACCGCCTGGAGCTGCCGGACCGGATGATTCCCCTGGACCCCGAAATGCGTTCCCTCCTCTGGAAGCTCCACGAGGCCCGGGAAGCCCGTGAGGAGCCGGGGGACCCCCACGTCCTTCTCTCCGCCCGGGAGCGGAAGCCCATGCGCCTGGAGTCGGTTTCCCGCCTGGCGCGGCAGGCCCTGGACCGGGGCGGGCTGTCCGGCGTGCGCCTGGTGGACCTGCGTTACGACTGGATACTCCGCTGCCTGGACCGCATGGACTGGCCCGAAGCGGCCCGCGTCAGCGGCGTGGAGGTGGCGACGCTCCAGCTCCGCTTCTCTGCCAGCGCCCCGGCCCGGAAGACCCCCAAGTCCCCTCCGGCCCAGGTAGACGAGTTCAAGCTGTGGAAGGTCCTCCAGGCGGAGCGGGAGACCCCGGCGGGCCTGGCCATGTGGCTGGCCTGGCAGCTGGGCCTTCAGGCCCAGGAGATGGTGGCCCTGACCTGGGAGCAGGTCGATTTTGACGGCGGCGTCCTCCGACTGCCGGAGCGGGAGGTCCCCCTCACCAGCGCGGTCCGCCGCCTTTTGGAAGAGGAGCGCCGCCGCCGTCCGGCGGAGGAGGACCCCCACGTGCTCCTGACGGAGCAGTCCCGCAAGCCCCTGGACCTGCCCCGCCTGTCCCGCATCACCCGCGCGGCCCTGATTCGGGGCGGCCTGGAACGGGTGGCTCTCCGGGACCTGCGGAAGGACGACAGCCGGGAGACCGAGGACCATTTGATTCTCCAGCGGGTGCTGGAAAAAGGCTTTGTGTCCCGGAGCGACGTGACGGAGCTCCTGGGCTTTTCGAAAACCGCCACCTATGCCCGCCTCCGCCGTCTGACGGAGCAGAAGCGCCTGGTCCGAATCGGGGGGAAGTATTACCTCCCCGGCACCGTTGTGCCGCCGGAGCTCCACCGGGAGACCATCCTGGAATACCTGGCCCAGGCGGGCTTTGCCTACCGCCAGGACATCGCGGACCTTCTCCACATCCAGCCCAAGCAGTGTACGCTGATTCTCCGCCATCTGGTGGAGGAGGGGGCCGTCGTCCAGATCGGGCAGAAGTACTACCTTCCTCAGCAGGAGGAGCGCAAGGTAGAATAAGAGACCGTGAGAAACAGAAGCCGGGAAACCGGGACGCGCCGCGTCTGCAAAGCGCCGTCCCGCTTCCCGGCTTCCCTGCGGAAAATGGGAAATATTGGTCAGCGTTACCCTTTTCCGGCAAATCCCCACAGCGTATCGGACGGCGGTTTTCAGTTCGGTTAAAAGCCCGGTAAAAGCCTTGTCAGGCCGTTTTTTTCCTGTTAAATTGCACTTGCGGCCGATGGAAGCGGCGCGGCATGCCAATTCCAGGCTTGATGTGGGATCGGCTAGCCCCGACACGAATCCTGGAGGGGGCG
>CAQVQZ010000196.1 GCA_948902155.1 uncultured Oscillibacter sp. | reverse complement strand
TAATTGGCTGCAGATCAAATCCGGTATCCAATCCGCTTCCTATGTCCGCTCCCTTCCTGGCCTTTTCTTTCTTACTCCTTCTTCCTTCTCTTCCAAACCCCCGCCAAAATATCTTTCAAAACCAAAAACGCATCCAGCTCCCCATACCCATACTCCCGCTTCAACTTTTCCAGCAGCCGCTCCAGCTCCGCCTCGTAGGGAGCCGCCTCCACCTGCTCCTGATACCGGGCCAAAACCGGATACTTCCGGCTCCACGCCTTCGTCCAGTCGATCTTCTCCGAAACCTCCTCCCGCGTGCGGTCGATGGCCTCCTGAATCTCCTGGACCTCCAGATCAAAGTCGATCAGCGCATCCAGCGTCAGCCCGTAAAGCACGGCCAGCCGCTTGGACTGCCGGATATCCGGCAGCGTCTCGTCCGTCTCCCACTTCGAGATGGTCTGCCGGCTCACCCCCAGCTTTTCCGCCACGGCCTCCTGGGACAGCCCTTTCTTTTTCCGGGCATTGAACAGATTGCTTCCCAAACTCATAAACCAACCTCCTGCATTGAAAGTATCTCTATTATAAAGGACATCCCCCCAGGATTCCAGCCCCCGTTCCTTGCAGTTCCGCCCGAAAACACGGCGGCGAAATTCCGTCTTGCTTTCCCCGCCGAGCTGGTTTATACTGAATCCTGTTCCATTTAAAACCCCCTCCCCGGAAAGGAGCCTACATATGATCCGCCTCATCGCCAGCGACATCGACGGCACTCTGCTCCAGAACGGAGCCACGGAAATTCCCCGGGAAATCTTCAGCCACATCCTCCGCCTGGAGCGCCAGGGCATCCTCTTCTGCCCCGCCAGCGGGCGGCAGTACGCCAGCCTCCGGCAGCTCTTCGCCCCGGTGGCGGACAAGGTCCCCTTCCTCTGTGAGAACGGCGCGGTAGTCTTTGGCCCCGGCAATCCGGGTCCCATTCTCAGCAAAACCTCCATGGACCGCCCCCAGGCGGAAGCCTTGTGCCGGGACATCCTGGCCCTGCCGGGGGTAGAGGTCTTGATCTCCGGAGCCAATACCAGCTATCTCTGCCCCAAGACTCCCGGCCTGGAGGAAAAAATCCGCCGTTCCCTGGGCAACCAGACCCTCGCCGTCCCCACTCCGGCGGACGTCCCGGAGGACATCATCAAAGTTTCTGCATTCTGCCCCGGCACTCTGGAACCGGCCAAAACTGCCCTTTTCCCCCGTTGGGAAACCACCTTCCGCGCCGCCGTAGCCGGGGCGGAGTGGCTGGACTTCACCCTGGCGGACAAAGGCAGCGGCCTTGCGGACCTCTGCCGGGTTCTGGGAATCGCCATGGAGGACGTCATGGCCTTCGGCGACAACTATAACGACCTGCCCATGCTGGAACAGGTAGGCCAACCCTATCTGATGGAAAACGCCGCGCCCGCCCTCCGTGCCAAAATCCCGCGCCTGTGCCGGACGGTAGTGGAGGTCTTGTCCCAAATCCAAAACGGCGCTCCGGCCTAAGCCGTTCTTCCGAAAGCCCATCACATGTAGGGGCGGCTACCAGCCGCCCGCGCTTCTGCGACCTCCCAGGTTGAAGGGAAACCAGGCGGTTAGTAACCGCCCCCGCACGGACAGGGCTTCCATGAGAGCAGCTAAAAAATCCCACCCCCGCTAATTTTGAACAAATTCGAAATTTTTCCCTTTTTCGCCCGTTTTTCCCCTGCCTGCCTTTACAAGGCGGGCAAATTTCTTTATAATAAACATTTATCGGTCCCGCCGGTTTTGCGGCCTGTTTCCCATGCCGCGCAAGACGCTCCGCATCGCCGCCCGCCGCCGGATTCCCGAAAATCCTGGCGGACATCCGGCGCGTTTTGAAACGCGCCGCCACTTTGTCGAAGAGACGGCCCCGCCGTCTTTGGAGGTTTCTATGAATCACTTTCTCAAGCGCCTGACGGCCCTGCTGCTGCCGGCGGCGCTGTGCGCGTCTCTGCTGTCCGGCTGCGCCAAGGACGGCGACGGCATGACGCTGAACGCCTGCGTGGGCGGCGCTCCGGCTTCCCTGGACCCGATTTACGCCGAGGAGTCTGCCGACCAGACCATCGTAGCCCACCTTTACGAAAACCTTATGCGGGTCACGGCGGACAGCTCCGGCAAGACCAGCGTCATCGGCGGCATGGCGAAGAGCGTAGACGAGGACGAGGAAACCAAGGACGGCGCCCTCTCCGTCACCTACACCTTCCGCCTCCGCAGCGCACGCTGGTCCGACGGGCAGAGCGTCACCGCCAACGATTTCGTCTACGCCTGGCGGCGGCTGGCGGACCCCGCCACCGGCTCCCGCTACGCCGACCTGCTTTCCGTGGTCAGCGGCTATCAGGAGGCCCGCGCCGCCAGGGACATGTCCCTGCTCCAGGTGACGGCCAAGAACGACAACACCCTGGTGGTGGTCCTGGACGGGCGGCACGACTGGTTCCTCCGGGAGGTCTGCACTTCCCCCGCCGCCATGCCTCTGCGGCAGGACGTGGTCCAGAAGCTGAAAGCCTCCTCCGGCAGTCAGTCCTGGTGGGAGGCCGACCCCACCCTGCTGGTCACCAACGGCCCCTACACCGTCGCCGCCCTGGAAGAGGGCCGCTCTCTTCAGCTGAAATCCAACGAGCGCTACTATTCCGCCGAGCCAGGTCCGAAAACCATCGTTTTCCACTTCGCCGGGTCCGCGGACGAGGCGTGGTCCCTCTATGAGAGCAAGACCGTGGATGCCGTGTGGCCCCTGCCGGACCAGCGCCTGACGGAGCTGGCCGCGAATCCGGACTGGGCCCCCCTGCCGGAGCTGTCCACCTACGCCGCCCTCTTCAACTCCGCCTCCGACCTCTTCGGCGACCCCCTTCTGCGGGAGGCTCTGAGCCTCGCCATCGACCGCAACGCCCTGGCCCAGGCGGCAGGGGCGGCGGCGCTGCCCGCCGAGGGCGTGGTGCCCCCCGGCGTGCCGGAAAACGAGGACGGAGACTTCCGCACCCTCAGCGCCGCCCTGCTGGACAACGGCCCCGAGGGCTACGAAGAACGCTGCACCCAGGCCCGGGCCCTTCTGGAGGAAGCGGGCTATAACAGCGGCGCGGACTTGGGAGAGCTGGAATTTCTCTATTTGCAGGACGAGACCAACGCCGCCGTGGCGGAGGTCCTGTGCCAGCAGTGGCAGAACGCCCTGGGCATCCAGGTCGTCCCCAAGGGCCTGAACGAGCGGGGCCTGATGTCCGCCCTCCGGGCCGGGGAGTACACCCTGGCGGGGCTGAAGCTCACCGCCTCCGCCAACGACGCGGAATGCTTCCTGATGTCCTGGACCAGCGGGAACCGCAACAACCTCCTGGCCTACGAGAGCAGCGCCTACGACACCTTGATGAGCATCATCGCCGTGGCCTCCGACGGCACGGCCCGGATGGGCTGCCTCCACGACGCGGAGGCCCTGCTGCTGATGAACTCCGCCTGCGCGCCCCTGTACACCAAGGGCACCGCCTGGGAGCTGCGGGAGACCCTCACCGGCGCGTTCCGGGACCCCAGGGGTTGGCTCAGCTTCGCGGGAGTCGTCAATCGAACATAAAAGGGAAGAGGTCACGCCGGGTTCGGCGTGACCTCTTTTTTCGTGTGATTCGGATAAGTCCCCGACAGCCAGTGGAAGAGCATTCTTTGGGGAAAGGGATGAATCCCCGCCCAGTTCTTGCTGTCTTTCAACGCTGTCTAGTTTCGCAATTCTACGTTGCCGTCGCTTCGGCTTGGTAAACCACCAAACAGCCAGAGCGCGCGAAAGCTCTTTTCGGTTCCTTTTCTCTCGAGAAAAGGAATCAAATCCCCAGTTCGGTCCAGAGTTCGTTGTAGAGTTTGCGGGTCTCCGGGGGCAGGACCAGGTAGGCTTCGCAGCGGTCCAGGGTCTCCTGGGGCGCGGCGATGATCTCATAGGTCTCCTCTTCCAAAGGCTCCTCGTACAGCTCTTCGTAGTATTCCGGATAGAGCTCCAGGGCTTCCTCGTTGGGGGAGGCGTACCAGATGTAATCCATGTTCGCCAGGTTCGCGTCCGTGGAGGCGATGAAGTTGATCCACGCCATGGCCTCGTCGTAATGAGGCGCGTCCTTCAGGACGCACATGGCGTCCATGAACCAGTTGGAGCCCTCTTCCGGCACCACGAAGGCCAGGTCCTCGTTGTTTTCCAGCATGGTCAGATAGTCCCCGGCGTAGTACACGCCGATGGCGGCGTTGCCGCCCTCCAGCTTCTGGAAAATCTCGTCCATGACGAAGGA
>CAQVQZ010000195.1 GCA_948902155.1 uncultured Oscillibacter sp. | reverse complement strand
TTTGTTTGCTCCCATTATATCACTTTTACTCAACTTGTGTAGACACTGTCTAGCATAATTTTTTATTATAACATAGGGCGCTAGGTTTCTCAATACCTATTCGCCCGCTATATCTCCCCGGCACCGTCCCGGAAAAACCTGCATGAAGGCTCCAAATAGGATGCCCCCCTTTCCATCCACCCTCCCCCAACTCCCCCTCACCCTTTCTCGTTACCGTTTTGTAACCTTTTTCCAGCTCCTCCCCGAATCTTTTCCAGTCAATTCTTGTCCAAATGGGTCTAAAGTGGAGGTTATCAGGCTCCAGAAGCCCAAAAGGCTTGACAAAGTGGGACTTCCGGTGTATACTGAGCGCAGTTTCCCATTGGTAACAAAAGTTACAAGTTGTTTTCCCGCCCTCTCCGGCGGACCGAACCGTCCGGAATGCTCCTCGCCTTTCCGGGAAGACAGCCGCCCAATACTCCCCCGCCGGGGACCAGCACGGCGTCCTTCCACGGCGCGCCCTTCGGGGAGCGCCCGCCGTGAAATAACCTTTAGGAGGGTATGAACTTGAACGCGAACCAAGAAACGAATCTGTTATCCGCCTTACTGAGGCGCGGCGGCATGCTGCTGTTCTGCCTGGCTGTCGCCACCGTCACCGGCCTTTCCGCCACCGGCTGGGCCGATTCCCTGTATATCATCACCGGCGCAGACGACGCCGCCATTATTCTCGACCCGGAGCAGGAGACGCCGCCGGACCTGTCCTCCAAGATGATCAACGTCACCAACGGCAGCCATGGCTACGACCTCATGCTCCAGGAGGACACCTCCGTCACCATCCGCCACGAGGGCTCCGCCCTCACCGTCCAGTCCCGGAGGGAAAGCGTCTCCTCCCTGCTGGGGCGGCTGCACATCGTCCCCAGCGGCCTGGAGATGGTGGGCGTGAAGCTCTCCGACATCGGCGTGGAGCTGACGGTGGCCTCGGACCTCACCTATTACGATTACGTCACGGAAAAAGTCTCCTTCCACACCCAGCGGGTAGCGAACCCCGAGATGCCGGAGGGCGAGGAAAAGGTGGTCCAGGAGGGGGCCGACGGCGTGCGCTCCTCCGTCTACGAGGTCGTCTGGTCCAACGGCGCGGAGCTCTCCCGCCAATTCGTGGAGGAGCTGGACACCACCGCCGTGGACCGCATCGTGGAATACGGCACGGCCAAGCCCAAGCCCTCCCCTGCGGAGAAGAAGGACTCGGAAGCCGCCCTGGCGGAGCAAGGCGAGACCGGCGGCGGCATCGCCAACATCACGGAGAACGCCGATGGCAGCGGAACCCTGACCCTGAAGGACGGCACGGTGCTGAACTATTCCGGCGTCCGCACCATGTCCGCCACGGCCTACACCACCGGCCACGACGGAGTCGGAACCCGCACCGCCAGCGGCACCGCCGTCCACGTGGGCACGGTGGCCGTGGACAAGAGCGTCATCCCCCTGGGCACCCGGATGTATATCGTCGCGGGCAGCAAGGTCGTCTACGGCCTGGCCGTGGCGGAGGACACCGGTGTGAAGGGGAACAAGATCGACCTCTATTACGACACCTACGACGAGTGCATCCAGTTCGGACGGCGGACCTGCACGGTCTATATCTTGGAGTGATCTCCACCCCCGGCTTTCGCCCAATGTCATGAAGTTAAGCAGAAAAGCCTCCTTTTGAAAGGAGGTGGCAGCGCCGAAGGCGCTGACGGAGGATTGCCCGCAGAGAGTCCTTCTATCGCTAGTGCTGCAATAGAAGGAAGCTCCTGCGGACAATCCCCACCCGGCTTCGCCGGGAGCCCCTTTCAAAAGGGGCCTTTTCTATTTTGCGCTTAACCTAATGACGTTGGGCTTTCGCCGGGGGTATTCCTTTCCTCCGTCCTATCAGAAAGCACGGAAGAAACCCGTCCAGAACTGTCAATTTTGCCAATTGCGGTCCGGCCCGGAAACCGATACAATAGGTATGACCTATCCGCAGAGCCATCCCCCGGAATCTTCATCAGAATGAGGTATTTGGAATGAACAGTCAGGTTTCCCACACCAAGGCCATCCGCGCCCAGCTGCTGGAGTCCATGCGCAGCGGCGAATACGCCAATTGCGAGCGGCTTCCCCGGGAAAGCGTGCTCTGTGTCCGGCTGGGCATCAGCCGCACGCAGCTGCGGGACATCCTGGCCTCCCTGGAGCGCGAGGGCTTCATCACCCGCCGCCACGGCGTCGGCACCATCATCAACCGCCACGTCCTGGACGTGCAGACCCGCATGGATATCGAGGTGGAGTTCCTGGACATGATCCGGCAGAACGGCTTCACCCCGGCGGTGGCCTCCGCCCGCGCCGCCCTGGAGGCGGCGGACGAAAAAACCGCCGCCCAGCTCCGCCTCCCGGTGGGGACGCCCATGCTCCGGGTCTCCCGCCTCTGCACCGCCGACGGCCGTCCCGCCATCTACTGCGAGGACGTCCTCCAGCAGTCCCTGATCCGGGAAGCCTACACGGAGGAGGACCTCAAGCTTCCCATCTTCCATTTTCTCCAGCGCTGCTGCGGCGTGTATCCCTACCTGGACCTGACGGACCTCCGGGCCATCCCGGCGGACGAAAAGCTCTCCGGCATCTTCCAGGTTCCCGTGGGCACGCCTCTGCTGTACATGGAGGAAGTGGATTTCGACATCGACGGCAAGCCGGTATTCTGCTCCACGGAATACTTTGCCGACGGTATTTTCCGGCACACGGTCATGAGAAAGAAACTATAGGCCAACACCAAAGAAGGGAGACAGATTTTTATGAAGAAAGTTGCGGTTCTGATGGGCTCCGATTCCGACTGGCCGGTGGTCCGGGGCGCGTGCGCCCAGCTGGACGCCTTCGGCATCCCCTACGAGGCCCATATCATGAGCGCTCACCGAATCCCCGCCGTGGTGGCGGACTTCGCCGTCAACGCCCGGAAAAACGGCTTCGGCGTCATCATCTGCGCCGCCGGCCTGGCCGCCCACCTGGCGGGCGCCGCTGCGGCCAACACCACCCTGCCCGTCATCGGCATCCCCATGAAGGGAGGCGCCATGGACGGGCTGGACGCTTTGTTGGCGACGGTACAGATGCCCAGCGGCATCCCCGTGGCCACGGTGGCTCTGAACGGCGCGAAGAACGCCGCCATCCTGGCGGCGCAGATTCTGGCCGTGTCCGACGGCAACCTGGCCTCCTGGCTGGACGCCGCCCGCCGGGACATGGCCGCCCAGATCGAGGAGAAGGACGCCCATCTCCAGACGGAGATTTAACGCTCTTTTGCTCCTTTTTATTCCGAAAGCAAACCAAATAAATATCAATACGGAGGATAACGATCATGCAGAAGCTGGAACAGCTCTATGAGGGCAAAGCGAAGAAGGTTTTCAAGACCGACGACCCCAATCTCTACATTGTGGACTACAAGGACGACGCCACCGCCTTCAACGGCCTGAAGAAGGGCACCATCGTGGGCAAGGGCGTCATCAACAACCAGATGACCAACCGCTTCATGGCGAAGCTGGAGAAGGCCGGCGTTCCCACCCACTTCGTGGAGGAGCTGAGCGAGCGGGAGACTGTGGTGAAAAAGGTCTCCATCGTCCCCCTGGAGGTCATCATCCGCAACATCTCCGCCGGGTCCTTCGCCAAGCGCTACGGCGTGGAGGAGGGCATCGTCTTCGACGCGCCCACCATCGAATTTTCCTATAAAAACGACGGCCTGGGGGACCCCCTGCTGAACGCCTACCACGCCCTGGCCCTGAAGCTGGCCGCTCCCGGGGAGATCGAAACCATCAAGAAGTACGCCTTCCAGGTCAACGATTTCCTGAAAGCCTTCTGGGCCTCCTGCGGCGTGACCCTGGTGGACTTCAAGCTGGAGTTCGGGCGGCTGGAGGACGGGACCATCGTCCTGGCGGACGAAATCAGCCCCGACACCTGCCGCCTCTGGGACTCCAAGACCCATGAGAAACTGGACAAGGACCGTTTCCGCCGGGACCTGGGCGGCGTAGAGGACGCGTATGCAGAGGTCATGCGCCGGATGACCGAGGCGCTGTAATGGGCATCATCGGAGGGCCGGACGGCCCCACCGTGGTCTTCATCACCACCAGCCCCTCCGGGATTGCCGTTTTGGTACTTCTGGCGGCGGCAGTGGCGGCTGTCATCTGGCTCTTTGTGCACAAGCGTAAACGATAAGGAGGCTGCTAATGGGCGGTTTTTTTGGCGCGATATCGAAACGGGACGTGGTGCTGGACGTGTTCTTCGGCACGGACTACCACTCCCACCTGG
>CAQVQZ010000194.1 GCA_948902155.1 uncultured Oscillibacter sp. | reverse complement strand
AAGCCCTTGAAGGAGAAGAAGGGGCCGTCCTCGTTGCCCTCCGCCGTGTGGTTGAAGACCACGTCCAGGTATACCTCGATGCCGTTCTCGTTGCAGTCCTGGATGAGGCGCTTCAGCTCGTTGCCCTCCCGGTTGTACTCCAGGCCGGAGGCGTAGCTGGTGTTGGGGGCGAAAAAGCTGACGGTGTTGTAGCCCCAGTAGTTATAGAGCTGCTCCCCGGCCACCTGCCGGGCGTCCTGCATCTCGTCGAACTCGAAGATGGGCATCAGCTCCACGGCGTTGACGCCCAGCTCTTTTAAATAGGGAATCTTCTCCCGCAGTCCCTCGAAGGTGCCGGGGGCGGCCACGGCGGAGGACTCGTGGATGGTGAAGCCCCGGACGTGGAGCTCGTAGATCACCAGGTCCTCCATGGGGATGAGGGGGCGGGGCATGTTGCCCCAGTCGAAATCGTCCTTGACCACCCGGGCCTTATAGTGCTGGTCCATGGCGGATTTCACGCCCCACTTGCTCTGGCCGGTGACGGCCCTGGCGTAGGGGTCCAGCAGGTATTTGCTCTTGTCGAAGATGACGCCCTTATCCGGGTCCCGGGGGCCGTCCACCCGGTAGGCGTATTCAAATTCCTCGATGTTGAGCTTGAAGACGATCATGGAATACACGTTGCCGATGCGGTAGCGCTCCGGGAAGGGGAGCACCGCGTAGGGTTCCGTCTCCCCCCGCCGGAAGAGCAGCAGCTCGATGGCCGTCGCCCCGCGGGAGTGGACGGTGAAGTTGACGCCGCCGGGGATGGCGGTGGCGCCGTTGATCTCATAAAAGCCCGGCCGGACGTCAAATCCGTTCAGGTGGTCCATGGGGACCAGGTGGATGGTGCGGGGCAGGGCCACCAGAGGGGTTTCCTCCGGAATCGTTTTTCGGGTGATGTCGTGTTTTTCCACCGGGAACTCCTTCCTCGCCGGTCCGGCGACTGTAGAATACGAGTTCATTATACAACACGGCCACAGATTTGTCATAGTTTTTTTCGGTTTTTGTCAAATCCCACAAAGGCTTTGTGGGAAAAGCCGATTTATAATGCGAATCAAGAGAGAAAGGCGGGCTGTTTGCCGGCTTCGCGGCAAAGGCGCTGGGCCGCGACTTAAATATGCGTAGCGAGAGCTTTTCACGACTTAAATATACGTAATACGAAAAGAAAGCTATTTATGTCGCGGCATAAGAATTTCGCGCCTGCGGGCGCGACCAATGGGCGCTGCCCCTTGGAACCCCGCAGCCTTTGAAAAGGCTGGCGAAACTTTTTTCTGCGCTTTTCTTGGCCCTGTGAAAAAAATCCGGCCCGCCGGACGTGTTGTTAGTGAAGGGAGTGAGGAACGTGGTTCCATTTGGTACCGATGAGACCATCAGCCGCATCGTGGCGGACTACAGCGCCATGCTGCTGCGGCTGGCCAGCGCCCGTCTGGATTCCCCCGCCGACGCGGAGGACGCGGTGCAGGAGGCGTTCCTGCGCCTGCTGACCGCCCGGCCCGTATTCCGGGACGGGGAGCATGAGCGGGCCTGGCTGATCCGCACCACTCTTCAGCGCGCCAGCGACATCCGCCGGAGGGCGGCGCGGCGCGAAGTCCCTCTGGAGGAGGCGATGGAGGCTTCTTCCGCCCCCGAGGGGAACGGCGGCGAACTCCGGGTGGCCGTCCGGGCCCTGCCGGAGAAGTACGGGGCCGTCATCCACCTTTACTACTACGAGGGATATTCCATCAAAGAAATCGCCAAACTGCTGGGCCTGCCCGCCGCCACGGTGGGCACCCGCCTGGCCCGCGGCCGGGAGCGGCTGCGGCAGATGCTGAAGGAGGACGTATCATGAACCGGGAGGATTACCGCAAGGCCTTTGATGAAGTCTCCTTTTCCGCGGATTTTCAGGAGCGGACGGCGGACCTGCTGCAAACGCGCGCCCGTGAACTGGAAAAGGAGCGAACGAAGATGACTATCAGTAAGACGAAAAAGATAGCGGTGCTCATTGCCGCCTGCATCTCCCTTCTGGCGGTGTCCGTGTCCGCCGCCATGCTGTGGATGACCCCCGCCCAGGTGGCGGAGGAGCACAACCAGCCCCTGCTGGCAGAGGCGTTCAAGGGTCCCGACGCCATTACCATCAACGAGACCGTGGAGAGCGGGGATTTCGCCGTCACCCTGCTGGGGCTGGTGTCCGGGCGAAACCTGGATACGCTGAACCCGGACCTGGAGAAGGACCACACCTATTCCGTCCTGGCCCTGCGGCGGCTGGACGGGACGGCGCTGACAACCCAGGACTTTGACTTCATCTCCTACACCATGACCCCCCTGGTGGCGGGCTGCTCCCCCACGGCGGTGAACAATTGGACCCTGAACGCCGGGGCCAGCGGATTCGCGAAAGACGGGCTGTATTACTACCTGCTGGATACCCAGAGCATCGAGATGTTCGCGGATCGCACGGTCTATATGGCCTTCTACGAGGGCGGCGCGCCGAATAACTCGATTTTCACCGTAAACGACGACGGAACGATTGCGTTCTGCGAAGATTTCGAGGGGGTTCACGCTTTGTTCATGCTTCCCCTGGACCCCAGTAAGGCGGACCCGGAGGCGGCGAGGGCGTTCGTGGAGTCCACCGGGATGGACGGCTGGAGCAATGAGCGTTCGGACCCCGAGGGGGAGTGGGATATCCAGCGTCGGGAGACGGAGGACGGCGAAGAGATCATCCTGAGCCCCAAATCTGAGGGAGGCACGCCTATGGAGTTCCAGAGCCCCGAGGAGTTCGCGACCCACGTGGAGGCGATGAAGGAGCAGCTTCAGCGGTCCGTAGCGGCGGGTTCTCTCTCCCAGGAGAACTGCGACAAGGAAATCCGGGAACTGGAAGAAGCCCTGGAGGGCGTCCGGAACGGCACTATGGCCGCCCGCGCGGGAGAGGACGGCACGCTGTTCACAGCAACCGTCCCTGACGGGAATATCCAGTATGAAGAGACCGCAAACGGCGCAAACATCATCATCGGCTAAGAACAGGGACCGGCGAGGAAACATCCCCGCCGGTCCCTTTTTATGTTCAAGATGAAACTGCGTTGCCGTCGCTCCGGCTTGGTCAAACACCAGACAACCAGAGCGCGCGAAAGTTCTTTTGGTGACTTTTCTTTCAAGAAAAGTCACAGGAGGGTGATGTGGGCTTGTTCGCAGGTTTCGACGGTTTCCGGGTCCCAGAGGCTGGCCTGGACTTCGCCGATGTGGCAGGCTCCCAGGAGGAGCATGCACACCCGGGACTGGCCGATGCCGCCGCCGATGGACTGGGGCAGCTCCCCATTCAGCAGCATCCGGTGGAAGGGCAGCTTCCGCCGCTCGTCGCACCCGGCGGCGGTGATCTGGCGGTCCATAGCCGCCGCGTCTACCCGGATGCCCATGGAGGACACCTCAAAGGCCCGCTGGAGGGTGGGGTTCCACATGAGAATATCGCCGTTGAGCTCCCAGTCGTCGTAGTCCGGGGCCCGCCCGTCGTGCCGGGTGCCGGATTTCAGCGTCTTGCCGATCTGCATCAGAAAAACCGTCCGGTGCTTCCGGCAGACCTCCGTCTCCCGCTCCGAGGGGGTGAGGCCGGGATAGCGGTCCTCCAGCTCCTGGGTGGTGATGAAGTACACGTCACGGTCGGGGCGGAAGGTCAGGGCGGGGAAGTGGTTCCGGAGGACGGAGGCCGTGTCGCACAGAGCCCCCACGATGTCCCGCACGGTGTCCTTGAGGTATTGCAGGGTCCGCTGCTTGGGGTCGATGTGCTTCTCCCAGTCCCACTGGTCCACGTAGATGGAGTGAAGATTGTCCACCACCTCGTCCCGGCGGATGGCGTTCATGTCCGTGTAAAGACCCATGCCCACGGGGAACTCGTAGCGCTTGAGGGCCAGGCGCTTCCACTTGGCCAGGGAATGGACCACCTGGCCCTCCGCGCCCACGTCGGGGATGTCGAAGCTCACGGGGCGCTCCACGCCGTTCAGGTCGTCGTTCAGGCCCGTGCGGCCGTCCACGAACAGCGGGGCCGAGACCCGGTGGAGGTTCAGGCGGACCGTCAGGTTGTGCTGGAAATCCTCGTGAATCAGCTCGATGGCCCGCTGGAGCTCGTTGTTCGTCAGGGGCATTTTGTAGTTCTGGGGGATGAAGAGTGTGCTCATTTGATGATACCAATCCTTTACATTTTTAGATAGGAGTGAGGAGATAGGAGATAGAAGATATTAAGAGCCTATCCTGAAATTAACGATGGACAGGAATGAGCTTGCGCCAGACAA
>CAQVQZ010000193.1 GCA_948902155.1 uncultured Oscillibacter sp. | reverse complement strand
AGGTTCCGGGCGGCGGTGCCCTCCCGGATCATGATGAACTGGCCCCGCTCCAGCTTGGCCAGGGCGTCCTGAAGGTCGTGGCACTCGTGGTCGGAGCGGACCCCGGCGGCGATATAGGCATTGAGGCCGTTCCCCGCCAGGTCCGGCGCATGGCCGTCGATCCGCCGGTCCGCCAGCTGGGCCGCCGCCAGCTTCTCCAGAACATGCTCGTCCCCGGCCAGGACGCCCACGAAGTTCATCATCTCCGCCAGGCCCTGAACCCGGGGGCGGCTGTAAAAGCCCTCCAGATCCTCCCGCTCCAGGGCCGCGCCGGACTCGTCCAGCGGCGTGGCGGGGACGCAGGAGGGCAGCATCAGCCGCACGTCCAGCGGCAGGCCCTCCGTCGCCTGGAGCATGTACTCGATGCCGTCGGTTCCCATGACGTTGGCGATCTCATGGGGGTCCGTGACCACGGTGGTGGTGCCGTGGGGCAGCACCGCCTTCGCAAACTCCGCCGGGGACACCAGGGAGCTCTCCAAATGGATATGGGCGTCCAAAAAGCCGGGGAGGACCAGCTTGCCGGAGCAGTCCCGCTCCGTCCTGCCGGAGTATGACCCGACGCCGGCGATGAGCCCCTCGGCCACGGCGATGTCCGCCGTGACGATTTCATTGGTGAACACATTGACATAAGACGCGTTTTTCAGCACCAGGTCCGCCGGTTCCCGGCCCGTCGCCGCATCGACGACCCGCCGCTTTCTCCGCGTTTCCCGGCTGATTTGGCTCTCACTGTGGGCAGGCATGGGATCACGCTCCTTTCATTCCTACCATATTATGTATCTTGTCTCAGGGAGTTTGTCAATAGCCAAAGGAAAAGACATGTCTGAAACGACAAAATTTCTCACAGGGCGTAAAGGTCGGCCTTTTATGTTTGGAACAAATGACAGGGAAATTAAGCTTGCTTTTTTCGGCAAAATGCTGTATAATAAAAATGCGGACGGCGTTTTCGGGTCTTTGGCAGATTCGCCGCGAACGCCCCACCGTGAAAATCTGAAAGAGAAGAGAGGGAATTTTATGGAAAACCTGTTCCGCCTGCGGGAAAACGGAACCAACGTCCGTACAGAAATTCTGGCGGGCCTGACCACGTTCATGACGATGGCCTACATCATCGCCCTGAACCCCAATCTGCTGACGAATTTCGACGTCGGCTCGTCCCTTTGGAACGGCGTGTTTATGGCGACCTGCCTCGCCTCCGCCCTGGGCATGTTCTGCATGGCCTTCCTGGCCAACAAGCCCTTTGCCCTGGCCCCCGGCATGGGCCTGAACAGCTTCTTCGCCGTGGTGGTGGGCAACATTGCCGCCATGACCGGCATGACCTATGTCGCCAGCTTCCAGGCGGCCCTGGTCATCATCCTGGTGGAGGGCATTGTCTTCATCATTCTCTCTGTCCTCAACATCCGGGAGAAGATTGTGGACGCCATCCCCCTGGGCGTGCGGCTGGGCATCGCCCCGGCCATCGGCATTATGCTGATGAACATCGGCCTGGGGTCCAACGCCGGCATCTACTCCGAAACCGGGGGCCCCTTCTTTATGATGCGGGACTTCTTCGGGGCCCTGACGCCCAGCGTGGCCCAGTCCTCCATGGGCTCCGGCTATGGACCTATGATTCTGACGGTGGTCACGGCCTTCATCGGCTTGTTTGTGATGGTGATCCTGGCCAAGAAGGGAATCAAGGCGGCGGTGCTGCTGGGGATGCTGGTGGCCTCCGTGGTCTACTGGGCCGGGGACGCGCTCTTCCTGGGGGCGAATCCCTTTGCCTCCCTGTCCGGAGCCTCCTTTGTGCCTCCCTTTACCGACATGGTGGAAACCACCCTCTTCAAGTTTAACTTCTCCGGCTTCCTGTCGGTGGGCTGGTTTACCTCCATTACCCTCATCATCACCTTCTGCATGATCGACATGTTCGACACCATCGGCACCCTGGTGGGCACGGCCTCCCGGGCGGGAATGGTGGATGAGCAGGGCAACATGCCCAACATGAAGGAGGCCCTGCTGTCCGACGCCATCGGCACCGTGGCGGGGGCCTGCACCGGCACCTCCACCGTCACCACCTTTGTGGAATCCGCTTCCGGCGTGGAGGCCGGCGGCCGGACGGGCCTGACGGCGCTGACCACCGGCGTTTTGTTCCTGGCCTGCATCTTCATCGCCCCCATTGCCGCCATCATTCCCGCCGCGGCCACCTCCGCCGCCCTGATCTACGTGGGCGTGCTGATGCTGATGGGATTGAAGAGTGTGGACTTCGGCGACATGGACCAGATGGTCCCCGTGACCCTGATGCTGATCGGCATGCCGGTTTCCGGCTCCATCGGCCACGCCATCGGCCTGGCCATGATCTCCTACACCGTCATCAAGGTCTTCAGCGGCAAGGCGAAGGACGTTTCGGTGCTGACCTATGTGATTTCGGCGCTGTTCCTCTTCAAGTTCTTCCTGGTTGTGTGAGGCTCTGCATTTACGAGCGGCGGATACAAGGGGATACAACGGATACATACGAAGTACGGCGGCGGGGCTTGCCCCGCCGCCGTATACGTTTGTCCGGAGGCTCCGGCATTCCGCCGGTTTTAAAATACCCTTTAAGCAAACGAGCCGTTTTTGCTCTGGGACATATAGACCCGCAGCTCCCGCTGGGCCCTGCGGTACTGCTCGGCGCTGAACGCCGCCTTGCCCCGCTGAATGGAGAGGACGCCGTCCTTGACGAACTGGGTCAGGGTGCGGTTGATGGTCTTTTCCGTCAGGCCCACCTCCTCGCTGATCTGCCGGCGGGTCTTGGCCAAAACCACCGCCCCGGCGGTTCGGATGCCCTGTTCCTCCGCCTGGCGGACCAGGTATTTCAGCAGCACGTATTTGGCGGAGTGGAACAGCCGCTCTCCCCGGCTGTAGCTGGAGCAGTAGAGCTTGGCGGCCACATGGCGGCTGACGGAGCGGAGGAGCCCGATGTCCCGCCGGAGCCATGCGTCAAAGGTTTCCACCGGCAGGGAGGCCACGAGGCAGTCCGTCACCGTCTCGATGGTCACGGAGGTGGTGGCCGCTCCGGCCAGCAGAGTCACTTCCCCGATGAAGGACACCGCCTCGTTCACTTCAATCATGAAGACATTGCCGTTTTCAAACTCGTTTACCACCCGGAAGGTTCCCTGCAGCAATATGCCGATTCGCTCCAAGGGGCTGTCCTTTTGGTGGATCAGGGTGTGGGCGGGGTAGGTCCGCAGGAGAAACTGCCCGTCCAGCTCTCCGGGCATCTCCCCGCTGAAGTCCCGCAGCCCCGGGGCCAGTTCCAGCAGCTCGGCATAATGCATGGCGGCGCCTCCTTTTCGTTGGCGGGCATTTGGGAAAAACGCCCCTTAAAACCATGATACAGGCAAGCACAAAAAGCCGCTCATGCGGCTTGCGGCGCTGGTTTAGGGCGCCGCGCCGGAAAGAATCCCGTGGATTCTTTTCAACTATGCTGACTATAGCATGATTTCAAGAGGCGTGCAAGAGCACTTTTTTACTTCCAGCTCCGGAGCCAGGGCTGCCGCGCAAACAGCCGCTCCGCCTCCCGGCGGACCCGCTCCCGGTCGATGGTCAGCAGCTCCCGGTCCCGCATCAGCAGCTTCCCGTTTACGACGGAGTGCCGCACATCGGCCCCGGCGGCGCTCTCCACCAACGTGTGAACCAGGTTCTGGGTGGGCCAGAGGTGGGGCGCGTCGGTGTCCACGGCGATGAGATCCGCCGGAGCGCCTTTTTGAATCCGGCCCAGGCCGGGTTCCATCAGCGCCGCCGCCCCGCCCTGCGTGGCCATGGCCAGCAGAGTTTCGGCGGGCATGACGCAGGAGTCCGCCGTCCCCACGCCCCGGGTGACGTTCATCACGCCCCGGAAGAGGCGCATCTCCCGGAAGAGGTCCAGCCCGCCGTGGGCGGAGCCGTCGGTGCCCAGGCCCACGGGGACGCCCGCCGCCAGAAGCTGCGGCGTGGGAGGCACGCCCTTGCCGCAGTTGGAGAAGGGGCAGTGGGCTGCCCGCACCTGCCGCCGGGCCATGATGGAAATTTCCTCCTGGCTGAGGAAGATGCAGTGGGGGGCGGTCATGGGGGCTTCTAAAAGGCCCTCCTCCTCCAGCCAGACAAAGGGGCGCTTGCCATAGCGCTCGATGAAGTCCGTCACCTCGCTGGCGTACTCGTTCATGTGGGTTTCCACCGGGACGCCGTCCTCCGCCGCCGCCTGGAACACCGCTCGGAGCAGCTCCTCGCTGACGGCGGTGGGGGTGGTGACGGAGTAGATGGGCTTCAAAAGGCCGG
>CAQVQZ010000192.1 GCA_948902155.1 uncultured Oscillibacter sp. | reverse complement strand
TGGAGTCCCTCTTTGCCGCCGTGGCCGGGGCGCTGATTCTGGGGAACCGGATGACAAGCCGGGAATATCTGGGCTGCGCCCTGATGCTGGCGGCGGTAGTCCTGGCTCAGCTGCCGGTTTCGCCCTTGCGGAGGAAACAGGCGGCGAAGGTTTGACCGGCGCTGTGTCCGCCGGCCGAATATGGGCAGGGCATAAGAATACGAGAACAGATTATCGAGCAAGCACCATCCAAGGCTCCCTCTCTGAGGGAGCTGTCAGCCGCAAGGCTGACTGAGGGAGTTTGCAGGCACGGCAGACACTGTAAAGATAGCTGGCTGAGGGAGTTTTTCCCCCGAAGGCCGTCCGACCGATAGACTCCGCGCACTGAAACCCCGACTCCCTCCGTCACCGCCTTCGGCGGCGCCACCTCCCTCAAAGAGGGAGGCTTTGGTGCGGAGTCCGACTTCAAATACCCTTAAACGCAGGTTCTTACAATGGACAAGCGGTTTAAGCTATGTTATACTATGGTATGATACCTGTAAAATGGCAGTGGTATGCGTAACCACCAGCTCTGCAAAATGAGGTGAAATCGTGCGAATCGATGTGCTAGGCGTCGGTTTTGACAACCTGACGATGGAAGAGGCCGTGACCCGCGGGATGGAGCTGCTCCGCAGTCCCGGAGTCCACTATGTGGTAACGCCGAACCCGGAAATCGTGGAGATATGCCGGGAGAACCTGGCGGCGCGCCATGCGGTAAACCGCGCGGACCTGGTGCTGGCCGACGGCGTCGGCATCATCAAGGGCGCTCAAATGCTGGGAACTCCTCTGAAGGCGCGGACCCCCGGCATCGAATTCGCCGGGAACCTGATGGCCCAAATGGCGGAGGAGGGCCTGTCCCTCTACCTGCTGGGGGCCAAGCCCGGCGTGGCGGAAGCCGCCGGAGCGAAGCTGGCGGAGAAGTATCCCGGCCTCAGGATCGCCGGGACCCACGACGGCTATTTCCAGGACGACGCCCCGGTCATCGAGGAGATTCGGAACAGCGGCGCGGACTGCGTCTTCGTCTGCCTGGGCGCGCCGAAGCAGGAGCTCTGGATGTCCAAGCACGGCCCGTCCACCGGGGCGCGCCTGCTCTGCGGCCTGGGAGGGAGCCTGGACGTCTTCGCCGGTGTGGTGGAGCGGGCCCCCAAGTTCTGGTCCGACCACGGCCTGGAATGGTTCTACCGCCTGTGTACGGACCCCCGCCGGGCGGGGCGGATGATGAAGCTGCCGTTGTTCCTGGTCCACGTCCAAAGAGCGAAAAAGCGCCGGTAACGGTGGCCCGTCCCACTGGAAACCGGCGAAAGCGGGACGCCGGAGCGTCCCGCCCTGCCAGGACCTTAGCAGCAGCCGTCGTTGCAGCCGCAGTTGCAGCCGCAGTTGTTGTTGCAGCCGCAGTTGCAGCCGCAGCCGCAGCCGCCGTTGCAGCCGCAGTTGCAGCCACAGCCGCAGCCGCCGTTGCAGCCACAGCCGCAGCCGCCGTTGCAGCCGCCCCAATTGCCGCCCCAATTGCCGCCCCAGCTGTTGCCACCCCAGCTGTTGCCGCCGCAGCCGCAGCAGCAGAAGAGGATGATGATGAGGACGATCCAGAGGCAGCCATTGTCGTTTCCATTGTTAAAGCACATAGTCAGTCACCTTTCTTAGGGCCCGTGTCCGCCGGAGACGGCGTCAGGTCCTTGGATTTGAGATATTCTATGCTCCCGGCGCGCACCGGGAGCCTGGCCGCTTGAAAATTCATCCTGTCCTTTTTTCGCGGGCGGATTTTCAGGGGCCGCGCCTGACACGCGAGGAGGTTTTCACATGTCTGATTTCAAGAATAGCGACACCGCCAGCTGGGACGCCGGGCAGGTCCGCCGGGAACAGCGCCCCCCCCAGCAGCGCCGGAAGCGCCGCCGCCGGAGGATGAACCCCTTTCTGTTCATCCTGCTGCACCTGACCTTCGTAGCCCTGGCCTCGGCCCTGCTGGGCTGCGGAGGCTGGCTGCTGTTCAGCGACTTCTGTTCCTTCAACCGCTCCGGCGCTCCCATCCAGGAGAAGGTAGTGGAAGTATCCGCCGACGACACCGTGGACACCATCGCCGGCAAGCTGGCGGACCTGGGCCTCATTGAATACAAGTGGTTCTTCAAGCTCTACGCCGACGTCACCGGCGCGGAGGAGGAGATCGGCATGGGGACCTACACCCTCAACACCGACATGGACTACCACGCCCTGGTGGCGGGGATGCGCAGCGTCTCCGGCAGCATGAACGAGGACACCGTCCGGGTCACCATCCCCGAGGGCTACACCGTGGCCCAGACCATCGCCCTGCTGGCGAAGAACGGGGTCAACACCGAGGCGGCCCTGACGGAAGCCGCCCAGACCGCCGATTTCGACTACGACTTCATTGACAACGAATCCGAGGACATCAGCCGCCTGGAGGGCTACCTCTTCCCGGACACTTACGATTTCTACGTGAACGAGAAGCCCGCCAACGCCCTGAACCGACTCATCAAGAACTTCAACAGCAAGATCGACGACGAGCTCCTGGCGGCGTCGGAGGCCCGTGGCTACGACCTCCACAAGGTCATCACCATCGCCTCCCTCATCGAGCGGGAGACGGCGGGCAGCGACCAGGCCAGCATCGCCTCCGTCATCTACAACCGCCTGGACGGCCCCGGCGACAAGGCGGGGACCAACGGCCTGCTCCAGGTGGACGCCTCCCTGCTCTACGGCCTGCCGGGCCACGAGGGAGCCATCACCCAGCAGGACTTGGAGGCGGACACGCCCTATAACCTCTACAAAAACAAGGGCCTGCCCCCCACGCCCATCGCCAACCCCGGCTGGAACGCCATCGAGGCGGCCCTCCAGCCCCTGGAGTCCAACTATTATTACTACGCCCTGGGCAAGGACGGCACCCACCACTTCTTTGAGACCTACAACGAGCACCTGAACTTCATCAACAGCAGTGAGTATTATGGGAACTAAGCCGGAACTGCTGGCCCCGGCAGGAGACATGGAGCGCCTCCGCATGGCGGTGCTCTACGGGGCGGACGCCGTGTATCTGGCGGGAACGGACTTCGGCATGCGGGCCTTCGCGGGGAACTTCTCCCCCGAGGGCCTGACGGAGGCCGTGGCCTTCGCCCACGCCCACGGCGTCCGGGTCCACTGCACCGTGAACACCATGCCCCGCAACGATGAGATGGACCGCCTCCCCGCCCACCTGGAGCTTCTGGAAGCCGCCGGGGTGGACGCGGTGATCCTGGCGGACCTGGGGGCCTTCCGCCTGGCGGAGCGCTGCGCCCCTCACGCGGCCCGCCACGTCTCCACCCAGGCGGGGGTAACGAACTACGAGACCGCCCGCGCCTGGCACGACGCGGGGGCCAGCCGGGTCATCCTGGCCAGGGAGCTGAGCCTGGAAGAAATCCGCACCATCCGGGACAAAACGCCCCCCTCCCTGGAGCTGGAGGCGTTTGTCCACGGGGCCATGTGCGTCAGCTACTCCGGCCGCTGCCTCCTGTCCAACTACATGACGGGCCGGGACTCCAGCCGGGGGGCCTGCGCCCAGCCCTGCCGCTACCGCTACGCCCTGATGGAGGAAAAGCGCCCCGGCGAATTCTTCCCCATCGAGGAAGACGGCCAGGGCAGCTATATTATGAATTCCCGGGACATGTGCATGATCGACCACCTGGAGGACCTCCTTTTCCTGGATAGCCTGAAAATCGAGGGGCGGGCCAAGTCCGCCTATTACGCCGCCGTGGTCTCCGCGGCCTACCACCATGGCCTGGACGCGGCGGCGGCGGGTGAACCCCTGGACCCGGTCTGGCGGGACGAGGTGGAACACGTCAGCCACCGCCCCTATTCCACCGGGTTCTTCTACGGCCCGCCGGGCCAGTATTACGACGACGCCCGCTATGTCCGCCAGTGGCAGGTAGCCGCCGTCGTCATGGACTGCGGCGAAGACGGAACCGCCACCCTGTCCCTCCGGAACAAGTTCCGCACCGGGGACACGGTGGAGCTGGTGGGCCCGGATATCCGGCCCTTCCGGATGGTGGTTCCGGAGATGGCGGACGCCGATGGCCTCCCCCTCTTCGAGCCCCGGACGCCCCAGAGCCTCTTTTCCATGAAGCTGCCCCGCCCGGTCCCCCCGTGGACCATTGTCCGCCGAGAAAAGGACCTCTCGGCGAAATAAATACATTAAGAAAATATTTATGAAATATCCTATAAAAGGAGAAGCCGCTATGAACGCAGATGTTGTCATCGTAGGAGCAGGCCCCGCCGGTATTTTCACCGCCCTGGAGATGCTGAAAAAGGGCAGCAGGCAGA
>CAQVQZ010000191.1 GCA_948902155.1 uncultured Oscillibacter sp. | reverse complement strand
GCCACGGTGGGCACCCGCCTGGCCCGTGGCCGGGAGCGGCTGCGGCAGATGCTGAGGGAGGACGTTGTATGAACCGGGAAGACTATCGCAAGGCCTTTGACGAGCTCTCCTTTTCCGCGGACTTTCAGGAGCGGACGGCGGACCTGCTGCAACAGCGCGCCCGTGAATTGGAAAAGGAGCGTACCGAAATGACCTTCAACAAAACCAAACGAATCGCGGTGCTCATCGCCGCCTGTATCGCCCTGCTGGCGGTGTCCGTGTCCGCCGCCTATATGTGGCTCACCCCCGCCCAGGTGGCGGAGGAGCATAACCAGCCTCTTCTGGCGGAGGCGTTCCAGGGGCCCGACGCCATTGCAATCAACGAAACCGTGGAGAGCGGGGACTTCTCCATCACCCTGCTGGGCCTGGTCTCCGGGAAAAACCTGGACGTGCTGAACCAGGACCTGGAGAAGGACCACACGTATTCCGTGCTGGCCCTGCGGCGGCTGGACGGGACGGCCCTGACGAACGAGAACCACAGCCTGACCCAATACACCATGACCCCCCTGGTGGCGGGCTGCTCTCCCGCAGCGGTGAACATCTGGACCCTGGAGGCCGGTTGCTCCGGCATGGCCAAGGACGGGGTGTACTACTACCTGCTGGACACCCGGAGCATTGAGATGTTCGCGGACCGCACGGTCTATATGGCCTTCTATGAGGGATTCGTGCCCAACAATGACATTTTCACCGTGGCGGAGGACGGGACGATTGCCTTTGCGGAGGACTTCGCCGGCGTCCAGGCCCTCTTCACCCTGCCCCTGGACCCCGCCAAGGCGGACCGGGCGGCGGCGGACGCCTTCGTGGAGTCCACCGGCATGAACGGCTGGACCAACGAGCGTTCGGACCCGGAGGAGGAATGGAACATTGAGCGCCGGGAAACGGAGGACGGCGAGGAGATTACCATCCGGCCCAAGCCGGAAGGCGGAGAGGCTCTGGAGTTCGCCACAGAGGAGGAGCTTGCGGCCTATGCCGAGGCGGAGAGGGCCAATCTTCAGGCGGACCTGGACCGGGGGACGATCTCCCGGGAGACCTATGACAAATCCATTCGGGACTTGGAGGAGGCCCTGCAGGGCGTTCGGGACGGCACCCTGGCGGCGGCCATTCTGGAGGACGGCGGCCTGTTCACAACCACTGTCCCCACGGAGGGCGTCCGCTTTGAGGTGACGCAGGACGGCGTAATCGCCTCCAACGGCGGATGAGACAAAAGAGGACCGGCGGGGATGCTTCCCCGCCGGTCCTTTTTATGCTCAAGGTAAGACTGCGCTGCCGCCGCTCCGGCCTGGTGTTTCACCGGACTCCCAAAGCGGGATAACGTTCTTTTGCTTACGTTTCTTTCAAGAAAAGTAAGTTACAAAAGGGTGATCCCCGCCTTCTCGCAGCCCTCCAGGGTTTCCTGATCCCACAGGCTGGCCTGGACCTCGCCGATGTGGCAGGCCCCCAGGAGGAGCATGCACACCCGGCTCATCCCGATGCCGCCGCCGATGGACTGTGGCAGCTCCCCGTTCAGCAGCATTTGATGGAAGGGGAGTTTCCTCCGCTCGTCGCACCCGGCGGCGGTGAGCTGGCGGTCCAGGGCCGCCGCGTCCACCCGGATGCCCATGGAGGAGACTTCAAAGGCCCGCTGGAGGGTGGGATTCCACATGAGAATATCCCCGTTCAGCTCCCAGTCGTCATAGTCCGGGGCCCGGCCGTCGTGGCGGGTTCCGGATTTCAGGGTCCTGCCGATCTGCATGAGGAAGACCGTCCGGTGCTTCCGGCAGACCTCCGTCTCCCGGTCAGCGGGCTCCAGGTTCGGATAGCGGTCCTCCAGCTCCTGGGTGGTGATGAAATACACGTCCCGGTCGGGCCGGAAGTCCAGGACGGGGAAGTGGTTGCGCAGCACCGAGGCGGTGTCGCACAGGGCCCCCGCGATGTCCCGGACGGTGTCTTTGAGATACTGGAGGGTCCGGTCCTTCGGACCGATGTGCTTTTCCCAGTCCCACTGGTCCACATAGATGGAGTGGAGATTATCCACCACCTCGTCCCGCCGGATGGCGTTCATGTCGGTGAAGAGGCCGCTGCCCATGGGGAACTCATAGCGTTTCAGGGCCAGCCGCTTCCACTTGGCCAGGGAGTGGACCACCTGCCCCTCGGTGCCCACGTCGGGGATGTCGAAGCTGACGGGGCGCTCCACGCCGTTCAGGTCGTCGTTGAGGCCGGTGCGGCCGTCCACGAACAGGGGGGCGGAGACCCGGTGGAGGTTCAGGCGGAGGGTGAGGTTGCGCTGAAAGTCCTCGTGGATGAGCTCGATGGCCCGCTGGAGCTCGTTGTTGCTCAGGGGCATATGATAGCCGGTGGGGATGGTGAGCTTGCTCATGTGATAAAACCAGTCCTTTATTCAAAATGTGGGGTTGAGGGGGTTACAGCTTTTCCAGTCCGAGGCGCAGGCGGCGGAGGGTTTCCTCCCGGCCCAGGATGTGGCAGATCTCCACGGCGCCGCCGGGAGTGACCTGCCTGCCCGCCGCGGCGATGCGGACGGGCCACATCAGCGTGGCGTTTTTCACGCCTAAGGTTTCCGCCAGGGCGATGAGGCAGTCGTGTACGGCCTCCTGGGTCCAGTCCGCCAGGGACTCCAGGGCGGGGAGGGCGGCCTCCAGCATCCGCCTGGAAACCTCGCCGTCGGTCTTGGATTTCTTGTTGGTGAAGAGGGCGGCGTCATAATCCGGCAGGGCGTCGAAGAAGTCCACCTTCTCCGGGATGTCCGTCAGCTTTTCGCACCGGGCCTGGAGCAGGGCGGCCACGGCGGCGGCGTCAATGGCCGGGTTCTGCACGGCCTGCCGGATGTAGGGCTCCGCGATTTTGGCGAAATCCTCCGGGGCCAGGCGGCGCAGATACTGGGCGTTAAAATAGGTCAGCTTGTCGATGTCGAAGATGGCGGGGGACTTGGAGATGCCCGCGATGTCGAAGGCGTCCACCAGCTCCTCCAGGGAGAAGACCTCCTGCTCGCTGCGCTCGCCCTTGGGGGCCCAGCCCAGCAGCGCCACATAGTTCAGCACGGCGGGGGTCAGATAGCCCTGCCGGATCAGATCCTCATAAGAGGGGTCCCCGTGGCGCTTGGACATTTTGTTGTGCTGGTCCCGCATGACGGGGGAGCAGTGGACATAGGTGGGAATGTCCCAGCCGAAGGCCTCATAGAGCAGGTTGTACTTGGGCGCGGAGGAGAGGTATTCGCTGCCCCGGACCACATGGGTGATGCCCATCAGGTGGTCGTCCACCACATTGGCGAAGTTGTAGGTGGGCAGGCCGTCCCGCTTCAGAAGGACCTGGTCGTCCAGGGTCTTGTTCTCCACGGTGATGTCCCCGAAGGACACGTCGTGGAAGGTGGTGGTCCCCTCCCGGGGGATGCGCTGGCGGATGACGTAGGGCATGCCCGCCAGGAGGTTGGCGTCAACCTCCTCCCGGCTCAGGTCCCGGCAGGGGTCCGCCGACCGGTCCCAGTCCCCGGAGTCCTCCTCGGACTCGGTCTTTTCACAAAAGCAGTAATAGGCCGCGCCCTTCTCCACCAGGAGCCTGGCGTACTTCCCGTAAAGGTCCCGCCGCTCCGACTGGACGTAGGGCCCCGTGGGGCCCCCCACGTCGGGGCCCTCGTCGTGGGTCAGGCCGCACTCGGCCATGGTGCGGTAAATAACGTCGGTGGCGCCCTCCACCAGGCGGCCCTGGTCCGTGTCCTCAATGCGGAGGATGAAGGTGCCGTGGTGGTGCCGGGCGATGAGCCAGGTGTACAGGGCGGTGCGGAGATTGCCCACGTGCATGTACCCCGTGGGGGAGGGGGCAAAGCGGGTGCGGACCGTCCCCTTGGGGATGCGGGCTTCCATGTCCTCAAAAAAGCGGCTGTCGGACGCCATAGAAAAACCTCCTGGTCAAGCCGGGAGAGCCCCGGCGGCATTCAGAATCGATGCGTTTGCGCGCTACCATTATCCACGCTTTGGGGCAAAAAGTCAAGGGCCCCGCGGGGACCGCCTCCGCCTTTTCCCGCCCCTTTTTGCCATATACTCTAAAAAAGCCGCCGCCGCGGACCCCGGCTTTCTGTCCCTTCGTCACTTGCAAAGGGGGAGGGGGCTTGTTAGAATATCTGTGGCACAGGAGCTTTGGCGGCTTCAGGGGCCGCTTCGGGCGGCCCTTGGGCCGAAGGCCCCCTTCCACGCTTGACAACTGATTTTGATATTATGAGGTGCTGCATGTATCATACCGTAATTTTCGACCTGGACGGGACCCTGCTGAACACCATCGAGGACCTGGCCGCCGCCG
>CAQVQZ010000190.1 GCA_948902155.1 uncultured Oscillibacter sp. | reverse complement strand
TACCACGACAATCCCCTGGCCGACCTGGCCCAGGAGAAGATGAAGGAGATCAACGCCGCCTACGAGGAGATCAACAAGCGGCGCAGCGGCGGCGGTAGCCGGACATCCTCCGGTTACGGCGGCGGCTGGCAGCAGCAGCAATACAGCGGCGCGTCCTCTTCCGTTCTCCAGCAGGTCCGGGCCGCGATTCAGATGGGCGACATCGCCCGGGCGGAGGCGCTGCTGAACAACACCAGCGACCACAGCGCGGAGTGGAATTTCCTGAAAGGCGCGGTGTGCTACCGCCGGGGCTGGATGGACGAGGCGCTGCGCTACTATCAGACCGCCTGCCAGATGGAGCCCAACAACCCGGAGTACCGCCGGGCGCTGAATCTGATGCAGAACGGGTCGCCCTACCGGCCGGGAGGGGAGCCCTTCGGCACGCTCTGTGCCGGGAATCCCTGCCTGACGCTGTGCTGCGCCTACACGCTGTGCAACGGCGGCTACTGCTGCTTTATTTAAGAAGCCGCGCTCATGGGCGGAGCCTGTGGATGGGGCTTCTGAGAAATTCGTGACGCCGCCGTCTGGGCGGCGATAGGGGGAGATTCGTTTGATTAAGAGCATGACTGGCTACGGCAGGGCGAGAGAGACAAGAAACAGTCGGGATATCACGGTAGAGGTCCGGTCCGTCAACAATCGGTATCTGGACTGCACGGTGAAGATGCCCCGGCTGTATATCTTTGCGGAGGACGCCCTGAAGCAGCGGGTCCAGCGGGCGGTTTCCCGGGGAAAGGTGGACGTGTTCGTGACGGTGGACGCCTCCGCCGCCGACGTGACGAAGGTCACCGTCAACCGGGAGCTGGCGGGGCAGTACGCCGCCGCCCTGAGCGAGCTGGCGGAGGTCTGCGGCGCGGCGGAGTACAAGGCCGCGCCGGAGGCGCTGGCCCGGTTTCCGGACGTGCTGAGCGTCACCAAGGAGGACGAGGACCTGGAAGCGGTCAGCGCGGACCTGTGCGCCGTGCTGGACGCGGCTCTGGAGGCGTTCAACGAGATGCGGAAGGTGGAGGGGGCCCGGCTGGCGGAGGACATCGGGAACCGGCTCACGGCAATTGAGGAGTACACGGGCGTTGTGGAGGCCCGGTCCCCGGAGACGGTAGCCGAGTACCGGGCGAAGCTCACCGCCAGGATGCAGGAGGTTTTACAGACCGTATCCGTAGACCCTCAGCGGATTTTGACGGAGGCGGCGATCTACGCCGACAAGGTGGCGGTGGACGAGGAGACGGTGCGTCTGCGGAGCCACGTGGCCCAGCTGCGGACGATGCTGGAGTCCGAGGAGCCCATGGGGCGGAAGATGGATTTCCTGATTCAAGAAGTAAATCGGGAGTCCAACACCATCGGCTCCAAGTGCGGAGACGTGTCCATCGCCCAGATTGTGGTAAATTTAAAAGCCGAAGTCGAAAAGATGCGCGAACAAGTCCAAAACGTAGAGTAACCACCTTTTTCTCGAGAGAAAAAGGTGGCAAAAAGAGCTTTGACTCGCTCTGGGCGTCTGGTGGTGGACCGGGCTGGAGCGACGGCAACGTAGAGGGTCCTTGGAATCAAATTTTGTGAGTGGAACGTTATGGAATTTATTAAGATTGGTTTTGGAAGTATGGTTTCGCGGGAGCGGGTGGTGGCCGTGGTTGGGCCGGATTCCGCCCCCATCCGCCGCATGACCCAGGAGAGCCGGGAGCGGGGGATGCTGATCGACGCCACCTATGGAAGAAAGACGGCGTCCATCTTTATTATGGACAGCGGTCATGTGATTTTGTCGGCCCTGCCGCTGGAGAACTTCGGCGCGGGGGAAAGGGAGGAAGCATGAAAAAGGGAAAGACATTTATTGTATCCGGTCCCTCCGGCGTGGGGAAGAGCACGGTGCTCCGGGAGCTGCTGGCCAAGCGGCAGGACCTCTTCTTCTCGGTGTCCGCCACTACCCGCGCCCCCAGGGAGGGGGAGGTCGATGGAGTGCATTACCGCTTCATGGACGTGGATACCTTCCGGAAGTGGATTACGGAAGAGCAGTTCCTGGAGTATGCCGAGTATGTGGGGAATTTCTACGGAACGCCCAAGCGCTTCGTGGACGAGGCCATGGAGCGGGGGATGGACGCGATTCTGGACATCGAGATCCAGGGCGCGGGCCAGGTGGTGAACAAGCGTCCGGAGACGGTCCGGATTTTCATTGCCCCGCCCAGCTGGGAGGAGCTGGAGCGGCGGCTCCGGGCGCGGGGAACGGACAGCCAGGAGAAGATTCAGGAGCGCCTGATTCGGGCCAAGGTGGAGTTCCAGATGGCCCACACCTATGACTATTTTGTGATCAACGACACCGTGGAGAACGCGGTGGGGGAGCTGGAGGCCATCATGGCCGCCGAGCACTGCCGCCCTGCGGAGCGCATGGAAATCATCAGCGGCAAGTGACCGCCATAGACTGAAGAACAGAAAGGAAGTGGATGGATATGATGCTGTATCCTGCCATGAGCAAGCTCAATTCGTATATCCCGAACCGTTATATGCTGGTGAATGTGGTGGCCCGCCGGGCCCGGCAGATCGCCGAGGAGGCCGACGTCACCGGCTGCCACCTGGACGAGAAGCCTGTGACCCTGGCTATCCATGAGGTCGCTGAGGGCAAGCTCAGCGCCGGCGGCCTGGACCTGGGCGCGGAAGAGGCGTAACGCTGCGGCATGGAGACCGCGGCCATCGTAAAAGTGGCGGTCAGCGCCGCGCCCTATCACATCGATAAGCCCTACGACTATTTGGTTCCCGAGGAGCTGGAGGACGCGGCGGTCCCCGGCGTGCGGGTGACCGTGCCCTTCGGCAGGGGAAACCGGACGTCGGAGGGCGTGGTCCTGGCCCGGGGCGAGGGGAAAAAAACGCCGGGGCTGAAGGCCGTATCGGCGGTGCTGGACCGGGAACCGGTACTGGACAGCGCCGGGCTGGCCATTGCGCTGTGGATGCGCCAGCGGTACTTCTGCACGATGTTCGAGGCAGTGAAGACCATCCTGCCCGCCGGGCTGTGGTATCGTTTCCGGGAGACCTGGCGGCTCCAGGCGGAGCTGGACCCGGACGTGGCCCGGACTGCCGCCAAGGGAATCCCCCACGGTTCCGCCGTGCTGGAGACGCTGATCGCCGCCGGAGGCGGCATGGAGCTGGAGGCCCTGCGGGAGGTCCACGGCGGGGAAGCCCTGCCCGCCCTGCGGGGGCTGGAGAAGGCGGGGCTCGTCTGGTGCGAGACTGCCGCGAAACAGAAGATCTCCGACAAGACCCGCCGCATGGCGGAGCTGGCGGTCAGCGCGGAGGAAGCGCTGTCCCTGACGGAGGCAAAGCGGAATTCCTCGCCCGCCCGCTATGAGGTCGTGAAGCTGCTGGCCTCCCTGGGGAAGGCGGCGTGTACGGACATCGCCTATTTCACCGGCGCGTCCATGCGGACCCTCCGGGGCATGGAAAAGGCGGGGCTTTTGGCCTTTTCCGAGGCGGAGGAGCTGCGGCTTCCCCCGCCGGCGGCGGTGGAGCCGGGCGCGCCCATTACGCTGAATGAGGAGCAGCAGGCGGCCTTTGAGGAGCTGCTGGCCCTGGCGGAGCGGGGCGAGGCGGCGGGAGCCCTTTTGCAGGGCGTCACCGGCAGCGGAAAGACCCAGGTCTATTTGCGTCTGGTTCAGGAAATACTGTCCCAGGGGAAGACAGCCATGGTCCTGGTGCCGGAAATTGTGCTGACGCCCCAGATGATGGGGAAATTTTCCTCCTATTTTCAGGACGGCGTGGCGATGCTCCACAGCGGCCTCCGGATGACGGAGCGCTACGACCAGTGGAAGCGCATCCGCCGGGGGGAGGTCCGTGTGGTGCTGGGCACCCGTTCCGCTATCTTCGCCCCCCTGGAAAACCTGGGCGTCATCATCCTGGATGAGGAACAGGAGGGCAGCTACTATTCGGAAAACCCGCCCCGGTATCACACCCGGGACGTTGCCAAATATCTCTGCGCCCGGGACCGTGCGCTGCTGGTGCTGGGCTCCGCCACGCCGTCGGTGGAGACGGCCTGGGCGGCGGAGGCGGGGCAGTACCGCAAGGTGCGGCTCCGCCATCGGTACAACGAGCACAGCCTGCCCCAGGTGATGATCTCCGACCTCCGCAAGGAGATCGCCGCCGGAAACGCCAGCCTGATCGGGGAGGACCTCCGGCGGGAGCTGGAGCGGAATCTGGAAAACGGGGAGCAGAGCATCCTCTTTTTGAACCGCCGGGGCAGCAGCCGGATGCTGCTGTGCGGGGAGTGCGGCCACGTGCCGGAGTGCCCCCGGTGCAGCGCGCCGCTGACCTACCACTCCGCCAACGGGCGGCTGATGTGCCACCA